>CAMDRY010000018.1 GCA_945906975.1 Bordetella parapertussis
CGCGCGACGACGGCAGACGAAAGATACTGCAAACCGAACTCGGCGCAGAGCAGCAGTTTCTCAAGGACGCGCAGCAGAAGCTCGTCGAGCAGGAGCAGGTGCGCAATGGCGACGAGCGCAATTTCGCCAAGGTGACGGAACGTTTGCAGCCATTCAAGGACAGGGTAGACCAGCACCAGAAAAACATCCAGGCGCTGCAAAAGGAACTTTCCACCCTCAAGTAAGCAACGCCGCGCGTCGCTGCGCGGCCTGTTGCTGAAGCGCATGCTTGCCCCGTCCTATGCGGGACTCGATCTGCTTGCCACAGCGGTGGTGACGCTAGACGGGCGTCTGTCTGTCCAATACCTCAATCCTGCGGCCGAGGCGCTCTTTGACGTTGGCCAGAAGAGCATTCTTGGCCAGCCTTTCCTTGACCTCTTTACAGATGCCGGTGAATTCGAGGCGAAGCTGCGCCAGTCGATCAGTAGCGGTTGGGGTTTTGCCGAGCAGGAGCGCATTCTTGGGCGCGCCGGACTGGAGCCGCTTGCGCTCAACTGCATTGTGACGCCGGTGGACAACGGGTCTTTTCAGTTGATCATGGAGTTGCGCCCCATTGAGCAGCAGCTGCGTATCGAGCGCGAGGAGCAGCAGCTCAACCAGCATCTGGCCAATCGCGAGCTGATCCGGAATCTGGCGCACGAGATCAAGAATCCGCTGGGCGGCTTGCGCGGTTCGGCACAGTTGCTTGAACGCGAGCTCGATCGCCCCGAACTGCGCGAATACACCCAGGTGATCATCAAGGAGGCGGACCGGCTGCAGTCCTTGATGGATCGCATGCTCACGCCGCACCGGCCGCCGCATATCGGCCCGCTCAACATTCACGAGGTATGCGAGCGGGTGCGCAGCCTGATCCTGGCCGAGTTTCCAAACGGCATCCGGATTCGTCGTAACTATGACACCAGCCTGCCGGAGATCCAGGCAGATCGTGAACAACTGATTCAAGTCATCCTGAATATCGCACGTAACGCAGCACAGGCGATTGCAGCACAACCTGGCACGTGGCCGCAACTTTCGGGCTCCGGGGTGATTGAAATACGCACGCGTGTCGTGCGGCAGGTGACGCTGGCCAGGAAGCGTTATCGGCTGGCATTAGAATTGCAAGTGATCGATGATGGGCCGGGAATTCCTCCTGAAATCCGTGATCGAGTCTTTTATCCGCTCGTTTCCGGTCGGGAAGGCGGGACCGGCCTGGGCCTCACGCTGGCGCAAACCTTCGTGCAGCATCATCACGGCGTCATCGAAGCGGAGAGCCAGCCTGGCAGAACGTGTTTTCGCATCGTGCTGCCTTTTCCCTGACGGAATTATGAGAAAGAATCAATGAATATGAAACCGGTCTGGGTCGTTGATGACGACAAGTCCATACGCTGGGTGTTCGAAAAAGCGCTGACGCGCGAGGGCATTGCCTACAAGACTTTCGCCCTCGCCCAGGATGCAATCGATGCGCTCGCCTCGGGGGCGCCGCAGGTGCTCGTTTCGGACATTCGCATGCCCGGCACCTCCGGCCTGGATTTGCTGCAAAACATCAAGCAAAGATATCCGACGCTGCCGGTGATTATCATGACCGCGTATTCGGATCTGGAGTCGGCGGTGGCGGCGTTTCAGGGCGGGGCGTTTGAGTACCTGCCCAAACCCTTTGATGTCGACCAGGCGGTTGAGTTGATCAGGCGCGCAATCGACGAATCGATGCGCGAGGACGAGGTGGCTGAAGTGGCGCAGGCCTCGCCGGAAATTCTCGGCCAGGCGCCTTCGATGCAGGAAGTGTTTCGGGCCATCGGTCGGCTTTCCCAATCGAATGCGACGGTGCTCATCACCGGCGAATCCGGTTCTGGCAAAGAGTTGGTCGCCCAGGCCCTTCACCGGCATAGTGCGCGCGCGTCCAAGCCGTTTGTCGCAATCAACACCGCGGCAATGCCCAAGGACCTGCTTGAGTCCGAGCTGTTTGGTCACGAGCGCGGCGCGTTCACCGGTGCGCAAGCCATGCGCCGTGGCCGTTTTGAGCAGGCCGAGGGCGGGACGCTGTTTCTCGATGAGATCGGCGACATGCCGCCTGATTTGCAGACGCGGCTGTTGCGGGTTCTTTCAGACGGCAATTTTTACCGCGTCGGCGGTCATCAACCTATCAAGTCCAATGTGCGTGTCATTGCCGCGACCCACCAGAATCTTGAGGCGCGGGTCAAGGACGGACAATTTCGCGAGGACCTCTATCATCGTTTGAACGTCATTCGTCTGCGCCTGCCGTCACTGCGCGAACGGCGCGAGGATATTCCGCTGCTGGCGCGTCATTTCCTGGCGAAGAGCGCGAAAGAGCTTGGCATGGAGGCCAAGCGTCTTACCGAAGCGGCAATGAATTATCTGAGCGCACATGACTTTCCGGGCAACGTGCGCCAGCTTGAGAACGTCTGTCACTGGCTGACGGTGATGGCGGCGGGGCAGTCGGTAGAAATCAACGATCTGCCGCCTGAGTTGCGTGAAGAATCTTCGCGTGTGCAGGGTTCCGATTGGATTGGCGCGCTGTCGCGCGAGGCGGAAAAAGCCCTCGCGCGCGGCGAGTCGGGCATCATGGATTCGTTGTCGCGCGAATTTGAAAAAGTGCTTATCGCCAAGGCGATGGCGCATACCGGCGGGAGGCGCATTGAAGCGGCCAATTTGCTGGGCATCGGCCGCAACACTATTACGCGCAAAATTCAGGAGCTTGGCCTGGAGGGCAAGGGCAATCGGGCCGAAGAGGCCTGATGCTGTTGGGCCGTGTTCTGCTGGTAGTTCTGCGAGGACGGCGCGCGTAAAGGCGCAAGTCCCCGCAGGAGGGTTGCCTACTTCACCGCTGCAGCGGCCGCGCGGTTGGATTCGAGTTTCGCATCGACCAGGGCCACCACCTCATCGATATCGGCGCAACGCATGCCTTTTTGCGCCGCGATCGTCTGCACAAGCCGGTCGACGCGTTCGATGTTCTGGGCACCGCCAAACAGTGCGCGCGCCGCCGACGACGGACTGGCGAGCCCTTGCGCGGCATTGGCATACTTCTCGAAAGGCACCAGATCCTTCTCTGCGGCACCCAGCGACATGCAAAGTTTGGCCACCCAACTGTAGACGGCCCGCGAGGCCTCAATATCCGAGTGCACCGCTTCCTGGATGGGGCGCATGCCCTTGGCGGTGATGCAGCGGTAGTTGCCCGCCATGAGCATGCTCCACTTGGCTAGCGGCACGAACACCGAGTCATGCACCTTGAGCTTTACCGGCAATTCAATCTTTCCTTCCGGCGTGTCGAAGCGCACCGCTTCAATGTCCGCTTCCAGCTGGCGCAGGATGGCGGTGTGTGCGTCCGAATCAAAGCGTGCCGCCTTGAAATTGGTGGGCAGGCGGACCTGCAGCACATTGACTTTTTCCTCCGGCGGGCGGAATGCCTGCGGGTCCGGGCTGCAAAGTGTGAGCAGTGCCGGATCAAAGCTGTCCCAGACGGTGGGGTCGGTGTAGGCGCCGCGGCAGGCGTTGACGTCGACTCCCGGGATGCGCGCCACATACGGCAATGGCGGCATGTTCATGATCGACATACACGGGACTTTTGATTTCGCAACGGCCTCGAGCAATTCGCGCACGCCGGGTGAACGGTATTGCGGCTCTTGCATGGCAAGTGCGATGAGATCGTAGTCGGTGGGCTTGACCGTCCCGGGGGCCTCGGCGGAGAGCTTGCCGGGCAATTTGCGTGAATCGATCTCGACCAGCCCGGAGCGCCCCTTGATCGGCATGCGCACGATGGCCCCTTCCTTGTTGAACACCTCGGCTTCGGCTGCGAGGCAGATCATTTTTACGGTGTGTCCGGCGAGCACGAGTTTGGTCGCGAGTAATGATCCGTAGGACGCACCCATGATCAATATTTTGTATGTCTTGTTCATTTGAATCCTCCGTTTGTGCTGTCTTTGCCAGGTTTGCGCGGCGTGGGTTGCGATGGCTTGGATGTTCGCCAGACCAAAGACAGAAAACGCAGACTAGCACAGGATTTTATCGGCAGGAATTCAATCTCATAATATGGAAATTAATGATAATAAATTTCATAATATGAAAAATAAACCGTAATATGAAAGATTATCCCCTCTGTTATCCGCCATTAACTGCCAATACGCGGCGCGGCATAAATGCTGCGGGGTGATGTGTGATGCGCACTCTTTGCCGCCTTGATTATTGCGATGGGCGCTATGGGTCATGCGTAAGAAAATTTACGCTGACAGTGGTCTTTGGGGCGTGCTTGCAGCGGAACGTCGAAGCGTGACGGTGTTCAAGGGGATAAAAGACGCCGCAAGCGCCCGGATTGCGCGCGCGCAGATCTGGCAGTGGAATCGTCGCGGAAAAGGTCGTCTTCCGTCTTGTAGGGGTGTGCAAAGTGATTGCGTAGTGCGTTCGCCGTGAAAATAGGCCATAGTCCGCTTTAGGCGATAGGCTGGAAAGCGCCTACTGGCGCGGGTTTCCAGCTTATTTTCGAATTAAAGTTCGAAGCGCAATGGGTATCGGCTCGAGGTCGGGGAGTCCCTCGTGCGGGGTGCTCTGGTCAGCGCAGTTCGCACACCAGTGGTGTGTGGTCAGACGGACGTTCAAGTTTTCTCGGTTCCAGATCAACCGTGCAGCGCGCGCACTGTTCTGCCAGTTTTTTTGATAAAAGAATGTGGTCGATGCGCATACCCAGATTGCGCTTGAATCCGTTCATGCGGTAGTCCCACCAAGTGAAGGATTTTTCCGGTTGATCGAACAGGCGAAAGCTGTCAGTGAAACCGAGCGCGATGAGGCGGCGAAAGGCCTCGCGTTCCGGTTCGCTCACCAGAACCTGGCCCTCCCAGGCTTTGGGGTCGTGTACGTCGCGGTCTTCCGGGGCGATGTTGTAGTCGCCCAGAACGGCGATGCGCGGGTGGCGTTCGGCCTCTTGCGCCAGCCAGCGGTGAAATGCCGCCAACCAGTTTAGTTTGTAGGCGTATTTGTCGGAGCCGATCGATTGCCCGTTGGGAACGTAGGCGCAAATGATGCGTACGCCGGCAATCGTCGCGCCGATGACGCGCTTTTGTTCGTCGGCGTGATCCGGGATGTTGTGCACGACATCCTCGGCCGGGATGCGCGAAAGAATGGCGACGCCGTTATAGGTTTTTTGTCCGAGGAAGGCCGCGTGGTAGCCGGCGGCTTGAATATCCGCCAGCGGAAATTTTGCGTCCTCCATTTTCAGTTCCTGCAGGCACAGCGCGTCTGGCTGGTTTTTGCCCAGCCAGTCGAGCACATGCGGCAGGCGGACCTTGAGTGAGTTGACGTTCCAGGTGGCGAGTTTCATGGGTGGTTCGATTCAGGTGTTCCGTACCCCGACTGCGGCACGGATTCAAGACCTCGGTTGAAATTTTTACTGCGTGGTCTTGGCGTTGCCCGGCAGGGCGGTCGGGGCGGGGGCTTGTGGCTTTGCGGCTGTTGCGGGTGCCATGGCCTTGATTGCACCAGGCAAGTTGATCGCGTTCTTGGGATAGCCCGCCGTGTCGAGCAGGGTGTTGAAGCCCCCCGGTTCATAGCCGATTTGCACCTGCGAGCCCACGGCCAGGGTCGGCACCTGGTTGGTGCCGGAGACTTTTTTCAGCAGCGCGTTGCTTTCATCATCGGCTACGCTGACCTCGCGGAACGGAACGCCGCGCTTGCCAAGCAGTTCCCGCGCCTGCGGGCAACCGTCCTTGCAAGACGGCGAGGTATATAGAACCACCGGGTAAATGCGCACCGCTTCGGTCAGCTGATAGGGCGCCTGGCTGGTTTCGATCATGCTACCGCCCAGCTTTTTCTGCTCCACGCTTTTGGCGGCGGCCGGGGGCGGTGGCACGTCGGTGTAATGGACCTTTCCCGCCTGATCGATCCAGCGATAGAACTGCGCCGACGCGCTGCTCGCCACTAGCATAAGTACAAGAACCAGAAGTCTTGTCATCTGTTCCCCGTTGACCGAAGCGTCATGCGGAAATCATACCACTGTGCCGCATGAGGGCATCCACCGTGGGTTCGCGCCCGCGAAAAGCTTTGAACGATTCAATGGCCGGTCGGCTGCCGCCGACGGCGAGAATTTCTTCACGAAACCGCGCGCCTGTGCCCGGATCCAGCACGCCGCTCTCTTCAAACGCGCTGTAGGCGTCGGCTGATAACACCTCCGCCCACTTGTAACTGTAATAGCCTGCGCTGTAGCCGCCGGAAAAAATATGCGAAAAATTATTCGGGAAGCGGTTCCAGGCGGGGGGCACCGACACCGCGACTTTGCTGCGGATCTCATCGAGCAGGTGTTGTGCGGTCTTGCCGCTTTCCGGGTCGAACTCGTCGTGAAGCAGCATGTCAAAGAGCGAGAATTCGACTTGTCGCACCATTTGCATGCCGCTCTGGAAATTCTTTGCCGCGACCATCTTGTCGAACAGCGCGCGCGGTAGCGGGGCGCCGGTATCGACGTGGGCGGTCATGTGCGAAAGCACATCCCATTCCCAGCAGAAATTTTCCATGAACTGGCTCGGCAGTTCGACCGCATCCCACTCAACGCCGCGGATGCCAGAAACACCGAGGTAATCGACGCGCGTGAGCATGTGGTGCAAGCCATGACCGAATTCGTGAAATAGCGTGATCACGTCATCGTGCGAGAAGGTTGCCGGCTTGTCGCCTGCCGGCGATGGAAAATTGCAATTGAGGTAGGCGACCGGGGTTTGTACGGTGGCACCGACCAAGCGGCGCGTTATCGCCTCATCCATCCAGGCACCGCCGCGTTTGGTTTCACGCGCGTACAAGTCGACATAGAAGCGCCCGATGACGGTGCCATCCTTCTCGCTGATGCGATAAAAGCGCACATTCGGATCCCAGGCTTCGGCTTGTTCGGACTCGATGTGCAGGCCGTAAATGGTTTCGATCACGCGAAACATGCCCTGCATGACCTTGGGTTCCGGGAAATATTGTTTTACTTCCTGGTCGGAGAAGTCATACCGGCGCAGGCGCAGTTTCTCGGACGCATACGAGCTATCCCAAGCCTGCATCTGGGCGATGCCAAGTTCGTTTGCGGCAAAGGCGTTGAGCTCATCCCAGTCCTTTAGTGCGAAGGGTTTGGCCTTGGCGGCGAGATCCTCGAGAAAGTCGACAACCTGGCGTGGCGATTCGGCCATTTTTGTCGCCAGAGAGACTTTGGCGTGGCTGCTGTAGCCGAGCAGTTGCGCCGCTTCATTGCGCAGCTTGAGGATTTGGGCGATCAACGGCGTGTTGTCCCAGTCGAGCTTGCCGAACTCGCTTGCCCTGGTGACGTGGGCGCGATAAATCCTTGCGCGCAGGTCGCGGTTATCCGCATATTGCATGACCGGCATGTAGGAGGGGGCATGGAGGGTAAATTTCCAGCCTTTTGCCCCGGCTTTTTGCGCCGCTTCGGCGGCCAGTTCCAGGCTGTCTTCGGGGATGCCCGCGACATCTGCCAGGTCTTCCACCGTGGTGGAAAAAGCGTTGGTGGCATCGAGCACATTTTCCGAAAATTTCGTCGACAGTCGCGCCAGTTCATCCATGATTTGCGCGTAGCGTTGCTTTTTTTCCTCTGAAAGTTCGGCGCCGGACAGGCGGAAGTCGCGAATTTCGTTGTCGATGATTTTTTGTTGCTGGCCTTTGAGCGAGGCAAATTCAGCCGAGGCCCGGAGCGCCTTGTACTTTTCAAACAGCGCGAGATTCTGGCCAAGCTCGGTCCAGTACTGGACTATGCCGGGCTGGTTTGCGTTGTAGGCTTCGCGTAATTCGGGCGACTCGAGCACGCCGTGCAGGTGGCCCACCACACCCCAGGCGCGGCCAAGGCGCTCGTTGGCGTCCTCCAGCGGCGCGACAAAGCTGTCCCAGGTGGCGGCGACAGACGTGGCTGTCAGGCGGTTGATCAGCGCGCGATTTTCTGTCAGCAAGGCTTCCACTGCGGGCGCGATGTGCTCGGTGCGGATTGTTGCGAATCGCGGCAGGCCGTTGAAATCGAGTAGCGGGTTGGTGCTCATGCTTTTCCTTCCAGTCAACGGTAAGACCCTCTAACGGGCCGGTTCACGGTTTAACAAGACTCTTGCGGGATTTTCATCCGGCTAGGCTGCGTTGTGCAGGCTGCGCTCCGCCGCCTGGAGTGTGTTGAGCAGCAGCATGGCCACCGTCATCGGTCCAATCCCGCCCGGAACCGGTGTTATCCAGCCGGCCTTGCCGAGCAGACTGGCAAAATCGCAGTCCCCCGCCAGTTTGCCCTCCGCTGTGCGGTTGATGCCGACGTCGATGACGACCGCCCCGGGTTTTATCATGGCCCCGTCGAGCAGGTTCAGTTTGCCCGTAGCGGTCACCAAAATGTCGGCCTGGCGCGTGAACAAGGCCAGATCGGGGGTCTGGGAGTGGCATATGGTGACGGTTGCGCCCGCTTGCAAGAGCAGCAGCGCCGCTGGTTTGCCGACGATAGTGGAGCGGCCGATGACAAGGGCGTGGCGACCGGCGACCGCAATGCCCTCGTGTTCAAGCAATTTCATCACGCCATAGGGGGTGCAAGGGAGAAAAACTGGTTTCCCCGCCAGAAACGCGCCGGCGTTTTGCGGATGAAATCCATCCACATCCTTGGCCGGGTCTATGGCGCACAGGGCGGCGTCCCCGTCGATCTGTTCGGGCAAGGGCAGTTGCAGCAGGATGCCGTGAATTTTCGGATCGGCGTTCAGGTCTGCGATGCGGGTGAGCAAATCCGCCGTTGTTGCGCCAAGGGGCAGCGCAACCCGTTGCGAATGCAGTCCGGCCTCGGCGCAGGCGCGGATCTTGTTGCGCACGTACACGGCGGATGCGGGGTTCTCTCCGATCTGGATTACGGCAAGGCCGGGCACACACCCGCCCGCGGCCATTTGCACTACGCGCAGTTTCAGCTTTTCGCGAATTGCGCGCGCAATCGCGGCGCCATCGATAATTCGAGTCTGCATGCCTGAAAAAATTTGGTGCAACCGAGGGGAAGCAACCGGAGAGAGGGGAGAAGGGCGGGCATTGTACCAGTAGGGCCGCGCCTGATTTGCCAAGGGCAAGGCCCTTTACAAGGACAAGGACAAGGCTTGAACGAGCTTGGAGGTTGATTGTATGATGTGCTTGTGGTTTTGCAGCGTGAAAAAGCGCTTTTTCCGCGCCTTTTCCAAGTCGGCCATGAGCTTGCCGCGCCCCTGGCCGCGTATGGAGCTAGTTTTGAATGTACGCTGATGCCGGTGTTGTTTCCAGTATCCCGCCGTTGATGAGGTAATCATGTCCGCAATCCCCGAATTTCCCGCCGCCAACGACCCCGATACGCTTGAGACCAAGGAGTGGCTCGATGCCATGGAGGCCGTGCTCGAGCGTGAGGGCGCAGACCGCGCGCACTACCTGCTGGAAAAACTCATCGATAAAGCGCGTCGTTCTGGCGCGTATCTGCCTTATAACGCGCAGACTGCCTATCTCAATACCATCCCGCCGCACATGGAGCAGCGCTCCCCCGGCGACCATGCCCTGGAGGAGCGCATTCGCTCCTACGCGCGCTGGAATGCCATGGTCATGGTGGTCAAGGCGAACAAGGTCGAAGGCGACCTGGGCGGCCACATCGCCAGCTTTGCATCGGTCGGCACGCTCTTTGGGATCGGATTCAATCATTTCTGGAATGCGCCTCACGAGGGGCATGGCGGCGACCTTATCTATTTCCAGGGCCACTCCGCGCCCGGCGTCTATGCGCGCGCTTTTCTCGAGGGGCGCCTGACCGAAGAGCAGATCGCCAATTTTCGCCGCGATGTCGACGGCAAGGGTGTCACCTCATATCCGCATCCCTGGCTGATGCCCGATTTCTGGCAGTTCCCGACGGTGTCGATGGGGCTCGGACCGCTGCAAGCGATTTACCAGGCGCGTTACCTCAAGTACCTGCATGCGCGCGGTTTCGCCGACACGTCCAATCGCAAGGTCTGGGCCTTCATCGGCGATGGAGAGACGGATGAACCCGAATCACTCGGGGCGATCGGCATGGCCGCACGCGAAAAGCTCGACAACCTCATATTCGTCATCAATTGCAACCTGCAGCGCCTTGACGGTCCGGTGCGCGGCAACGGCAAGATCATCCAGGAGCTCGAAGGCGAGTTCCGTGGCGCCGGCTGGAATGTCATCAAGCTGATCTGGGGGTCATACTGGGATCCGCTGCTGGCCCGTGACAAGGACGGTGTGCTGCTCAAGATCATGGAGGAGACCGTCGATGGCGAGTACCAGAACTTCAAGGCCAATGACGGCGCATTTGTCAGGAAGAATTTCTTTGGTAAGAATCCAAAGACGCTGGAGATGGTGTCGCGCATGACTGATGACGACATCTGGCGCCTCAATCGTGGCGGCCATGATCCGCACAAAATTTACGCCGCTTATGCCGCTGCGACGCAGCACAAGGGGCAGCCCACGGTCATTCTCGCCAAGACCGTAAAGGGTTACGGCATGGGCAAAATCGGCGAGGGCAAGAACACGACGCACCAGCAGAAAAAAATGGACTTGGCGTCCATCCGCCAGTTTCGCGACCGTTTCAACATTCCGATTCCGGATGACCAGCTTGAATCCCTGCCGTTTTATAAACCGGCCGCCGATTCGCCCGAAATGATTTACCTGCAGGAGCGGCGCAAGGCGCTGGGCGGCTATCTGCCGCAGCGCCGGCGCAAGTCCGAGACGGTGCCGCAGGTTCCCGAGCTGGCCGCGTTCGATCAGGTGCTCAAGGCGACAGATCGGGAAATCAGCACAACGATGGCCTTCGTGCGCATTCTCACCGCGCTGGTGCGGGATAAAAACATCGGCAAGCACATCGTGCCTATTGTCCCGGATGAGGCGCGCACCTTCGGTATGGAGGGCATGTTCCGCCAGTTGGGGATTTTCTCCATAGAGGGGCAGAAATACGAACCGGTCGACAAAGACCAGGTGATGTATTACCGCGAGGACAAGGCCGGACAGATTCTTGAGGAAGGCATCAACGAGGCCGGTGCTTTTTCTTCATGGATTGCCGCCGCCACTTCGTACAGCACGACCAACGTCGTCACCGTGCCGTTTTATATTTTTTATTCGATGTTCGGCATGCAGCGCATTGGCGACCTTGCCTGGGCCGCGGGCGACCAGCGTGCGCGCGGCTTCCTGCTTGGCGGGACCGCCGGCCGCACTACGCTGAATGGCGAGGGACTGCAGCATGAGGACGGCCATAGTCATGTGCTGTCGTCAGTCATTCCCAACTGCGTGTCCTACGATCCTACCTTTGGCTATGAGCTTGCGGTCATCATTCATGACGGCCTGCGCCGCATGGTGACCAACCAGGAGGACGTGTTCTATTACATCACCGTGATGAACGAGAACTACATTCACCCTGCGCTACCGACCGCTCCGGGTACGAACCAGGATATTTTGAAGGGCATGTATCTGTTCAGGGGGGCGGGTAAGAAAAAGAACAAGGTGCAACTGATGGGCTCGGGCACCATCCTGCGTGAGGTCATCGCGGCCGCCGATCTGCTGGAGAAGGAATGGGATGTCGCATCCGATATCTGGAGTTGCCCCAGTTTCACCGAGTTGCGACGCGAAGGGCATGATGTGGAGCGTTGGAATTTGTTGCACCCGACAGAAACGGCAAAAAAGAGCTATGTCGAACAAAGTCTGGAAAAACACGATGGCCCGGTGATTGCGTCGACGGACTACATGAAGGCGTTTGCCGACCAGATCCGCCCGTTTATGCCCAAGGGACGCAGTTTCCGCGTACTCGGAACGGATGGTTTCGGGCGTTCCGACACCCGCGAGCAGTTGCGCCAGCACTTCGAGGTCAACCGGCATTGGGTTGTGGTAACAGCACTCAAAGCGCTTGCCGATGAGGGCGCGATCAAGCCGTCTGTGGTGGCTGATGCGATAAAGAAATACGGCCTCGATCCCTCGAAGCCGAACCCGTTATCGGTCTGAAACAAGTCTGACTATTTGAAAGTTGGAGGGGCGGCCCGCGCCCCCGCTGACGCAACCGCGATGTACCTGCGACGCAACATCAAGCAAGGAAAATAAATGGCTGGTATCAGAGAGGTGCATGTTCCCGACATCGGTGACTTCAAGGAAGTTGATGTTGTGGAGGTTCTGGTCAGCGTAGGGGACGTCGTAAAGCCCGAGCAGTCGCTGATCTCGGTCGAGTCCGACAAGGCCACCATGGAAATTCCCTCGCCCGCCGCGGGTGTGGTCAAGGAATTAAAAATAAAAGTCGGCGACAAGGTGTGCGAGGGCAGCCTGTTGCTCTTGCTCGAGGAGACTGGGGGCGGTGAGCTTGCCTTAGCCGTGGCGGCGCCAAGCGCGCCAAGCGCGTCCAGGGCCGCGGCTGCGCCGGCGACCGTCGCAATCACCCCCGCCCCCGCCACCGTCCCGACCCCTGCGTTGATCGCCGCGCCCGCACCGGTGCCCTTCGAGCCGGTGTTTGAGTCGGCCACCTTCAAGCCGCATGCCAGCCCCAGCATTCGAAAATTCGCACGCGAACTTGGTGTTGACCTGGCCAAGGTAAGGGGCAGCGGACCCAAAGGCCGGGTGACGCAGCAGGACGTGTACGGTTTTGTCAAAGGCGCCATTAACGGCGCGCCGGCGCTTGCCTCGGGCGCAACCGCGCCGGGTGGTTACGGATTTAACCTGCCTGAGTGGCCCAATGTCGATTTTGCCAAGTTCGGTCCGGTCGAGCACAAGCCGCTGTCGCGCATCAAAAAGCTGTCCGGTGCCAATCTGCATCGCAACTGGGTCGGCATCCCGCACGTGACGCAATTTGATGATGCCGATATTACCGACCTTGAGGCGTTCCGCAAGTCGAACACCGCCGAGACGGAAAAGCAGGGGTTCAAACTGACCATGCTGGCGTTCCTGATCAAGGCCAGCGTCACCGCCCTCCGGCACTATCCGGACTTCAACGCCTCTCTCGACAAGACGGGCGAGAATTTGATCCTGAAAAAATATTTTCACGTCGGCGTCGCCGTCGACACGCCCGATGGCTTGGTGGTTCCGGTGATTCGCGATGCGGACCGCAAGGGGGTGTTCGACCTGGCGCGCGAGTTGTCAGAAATTTCCAAGCTGGCGCGGGATAAAAAATTAAAGCCCGGTGACATGCAGGGCGGATGTTTTTCGATCTCCAGCCTCGGTGGTATCGGCGGCAGCGCCTTCACGCCGATCATTAACGCGCCCGAGGTGGCGATACTCGGGGTGTCCAAGGCGGCGATGCGTCCGGTCTGGAATGGCAAGGAGTTTGTGCCAAGGCTGATGCTGCCTTTGTCCCTGTCCTATGATCACCGTGTTATCGACGGGGCATCGGCGGCGCGGTTCACATCGTATCTGGCGTCGGTGCTCTCCGACATCAGGCGCTCCCTGCTCTAACAATCGATAATCGGTGTATGGAAAATGGTGAATCGTAAATGGTGATCGGCCGCCGATAGCCCATCGCGATCTGCTTTTCACCATTCCCCAATTCCCCAATTCCCATTCACCAACAAATGACCACCATCTGCATCGCCAGGAAGAACGGATCGGTTGCCATGGCGGCCGACACGCTGACGACCTTCGGCGACACGCGGGTCGCGGACCCGTATAAACGTGTCCATGACAAGGTTTTGCGTTACAACGGTTCTTATGTCGGCGTGTGCGGCAGTTCTGCGCATCACCTTGTGCTCGAAAATCTATTCGCCAAACACAAGGACCTGAAGCTGGGCAGCCGCGCCGAGGTCTATGAGTCTTTCAGGATTCTGCACCCGCTGCTCAAGGAGCAGGCTTTTTTGAATCCAAAGGAAGACGACGACGACCCTTATGAGTCGTCGCAAATTACCGCGGTGATCGCCAATGCGAGCGGGATATATGCGGTTTATTCTTATCGGGAGGTGTTCGATTTCGAACGGTTCTGGGCGGTTGGGTCAGGGCGTAATTTTTCCCTCGGCGCCATGTACACCGTCTGGGAACGCGCAAAAAGCGCGGCTGAAGTCGCCCGGGCCGGCGTCATGGCGGGGATTGAATTTGACAAGAACTCAGGTGCGCCGCTGCATGTGCACTCGATCAAACTGAAAGCAAAGTCATGAGCCTCATAGAAGTAAAAATTCCGGATATCGGGGATTTCAAGGATGTCGACGTCGTCGAGGTGCTGGTAAAGGCCGGTGACAAGGTTGAGAAGGAGCAGTCCCTGCTTTCGCTCGAATCGGACAAGGCGACCATCGAAATTCCCTCACCCCATGCCGGCGTGGTCAAAGAGTTGCGTGTCAAGGTCGGGGACAAACTGTCGCAAGGGGCGACTGTGCTCATGCTCGAGGAATCGAGCGGTGCCGCGGCACCGGCCGCTGCCTCGCCTGTGAACTTGGTGCCGCCGTCATCGTCCCCGGCGCCCTCGCCCGCACCGGCCGTCGCGGCCTTCGGCGGCCCTGCAGATCTGAGTTGCGATGTGCTTGTGCTTGGCGCCGGCCCAGGCGGATATTCGGCGGCATTTCGCGCAGCCGATCTTGGCATGTCTGTCGTTCTCATCGAGCGCTATGCCACGCTTGGGGGCGTGTGCCTCAACGTGGGTTGCATTCCGTCCAAGGCCTTGCTCCATGTTGCCGCAGTGATGGACGAGGCGCAGAACATATCCGAGCATGGCATTGTCTTTGGCAAACCTGAGGTCGACCTCGACAAATTACGCAGTTGGAAGGAAAAGGTTGTGGGCAAGCTCACTTCCGGGTTGTCCGGCATGGCCAAGGCGCGCAAGGTCACCGTGTTGCAGGGCTTGGGAAGCTTTGCCGGACCCAATCACCTGACGGTCGAGGCCAAAGAAGGGCGCAAGCTTGTCGCGTTCAAGAATGCCATTATCGCGGCCGGATCACAGGCTTCGAAAATCCCGACCATGCCCGATGATCCGCGCATTGTCGACTCGACCGGGGCGCTGGAGTTGCGTTCCAAGCCCAAGCGTATGTTGGTGATAGGCGGTGGCATCATCGGTCTGGAAATGGGCACGGTTTATTCGACGCTTGGTGCGCGCCTCGACGTGGTCGAGATGATGGACGGGTTGATGGCCGGCGCCGACCGCGACCTCGTCAAGGTCTGGCAGACCTTCAACGCCAAGCGTTTTGATAAAATCATGCTCAAGACCCGCACCACCAAGGTCGAGGCGTTAAAGGCGGGGGTCAAGGTGTGGTTTGAGGGCGAAAACGCGCCGGCGGAGCCGCAGCTTTACGATCTCGTGCTGGTTTCGGTCGGTCGTGTGCCCAACGGTGGGAAAATTGCCGCCGCGGCCGCCGGCATCAACGTAAGTGAGCGCGGCTTCATCCCGGTGGACGGCCAGATGCGCACCAATGTGCCACATATTTTTGCCATCGGCGACATCGTCGGCCAGCCCATGCTGGCGCACAAGGCGGTGCACGAGGGGCATGTGGCGGCCGAGGTGGCAGCCGGACAAAAATCGTTTTTCGATGCTTCTGTCATCCCGTCTGTGGCTTATACCGATCCGGAAATCGCCTGGGTTGGGCTCACCGAAGAGGAGGCGAAAAAACAGGGTATCAAGGTCGGCGTCGGGAAGTTTCCCTGGGCCGCCTCGGGGCGTGCCATTGCCAACGGTCGTGACGAGGGCTTTACCAAGCTGATCGTCAACGAGGAGACGCACCGGGTGGTTGGCGGCGGGATCGTCGGCACCGGAGCGGGTGACCTGATCAGCGAACTGGCGTTGGCGATTGAAATGGGCGCCGATGCGACTGATATAGGCAGGACGATCCATCCGCACCCGACACTCGGGGAGTCGGTGGGCATGGCCGCCGAACTCTATGAAGGCGTGTGCACCGATCTTCCCGCAGTCAAGAGAAAACCATCATGACCCAGGACGAACTCAAGCAGGCGGTGGCGAGGGAGGCTATCAAGTACGTGCAGGATTCCATCGTTGGAGTGGGAACCGGATCGACGGCGAATTTTTTCATCGATGAACTGGGGAAAATAAAGGGGCGCATCGACGGCGCCGTGGCGAGTTCGGAAAAGTCAGCCGAACGCCTCAAGGCCAACGGCATTCGTGTCATTGACCTGAACAGTGTCAGCGAGATCCCGGTTTATGTGGATGGCGCGGATGAGATCACCGAGCACATGGCGATGATCAAGGGCGGGGGCGGCGCGCTGACACGGGAAAAAATTGTCGCCGCCGTCTCACGTAAATTTATTTGCATCGCCGATGAATCAAAGCTGGTTGGGGTGCTCGGCAAGTTCCCCCTGCCCATTGAGGTGCTGCCCATGGCGCGCTCCTATGTCGGTCGTGAAATGGTCAAGTTGGGGGGGCGTCCCGAACTGCGCCAGGGTTTCACCACGGACAACGGCAATCTGATTCTCGATGTGTACGGCCTTTCCATCCTCAAGCCGATGGAGCTTGAATCCGAGATCAATCAGATCGCCGGTGTCGTTACCTGCGGCCTGTTCGCCCGCCGTGGCGCGGATATCGCCCTGCTTGGAACGGCGCAAGGCGTCAAAACGCTTAAGGCCAGGGGCTAACTGACATGTGGCTGTCACAAAGCCGTGATACGCTAACGAAATGAACCTGTCCGAGCATATTTCAAAACAGTTCGACGCCGAGTTGGAGGCGGTTCGCACGCGCGTGCTGCAAATGGGCGGGCTTGTCGAGGAGCAGATCGTCAAGGCGATCGACGCGCTGGGCGCGGGTGACATGGCAAGCATCGAGCGCGTTATCGAAGACGACCATCGCGTCAATAGGCTTGAGGTGGAGCTTGATGAGGCTTGCAGCCATATCATCGCGCGGCGCCAGCCCGCGGCAAGTGATTTGCGGCTGATCATCGCCGTGATCAAGACGATCACCGACCTAGAGCGCATCGGCGATGAGGCGGCAAAAATTGCCCGCATGGCCAAGCTGATCCATTCGGCAGAAAAACTGCACATGCCCCGGCTTGAGCTGAAGCATATGGCCGGCCACACGGTTTCGATGCTGAGAAAGGCACTGGATTCGTTCGCCCGGCTTGATGTCACGGCGGCTGGCCAGGTTGTTGTTGCCGACGAACTGGTGGATGACGAGTTCCGTTCGGTCTTGCGCCAGCTCATCACCTTCATGATGGAAGACCCGCGGACTATTTCGCGCTGTCTTGAGATGTTGTTTATAGCCAAGGCTCTGGAGCGGATCGGCGACCATTCCAAGAACATGGCGGAATATGTCATTTACATGGTTGAGGGGCGCGATGTGCGCCATCTTTCATTGGACGGATTGGCCAAGCAGCTTGCTTAGGCCCTGGTGCTTGCCGCAACAAAAAGGGCCGCTCTAAGCGGCCCTTTTTGTTGCGGCTTTTGGGCAGACTTACTTGGTTGGCGGAACGTAGCCCTGCGCGGCATCTGCGCCATCGCCAAAAAAGTGCTTTTCCAGCTGTTCGGCGAGGTATTTGCGTGCACGGGCGTCGGCAAGGCTCAGGCGATTCTCGTTGATCAGCATGGTTTGATGTTTGATCCAGCCCTGCCAGGCTTCCTTTGATACGCTTTCAAAAATCTTTTTGCCAAGCTCGCCCGGGTAGGGCGGGAGGTCTAGCCCTTCGGCTTCCCGTCCCAGTTTGATGCAGTTGACCATGCGTGCCATTTGATTCTCCTGAAAGTGTGGGCGGTGGCGCCGGCGCCTAGGTTGGCTTGACCAGAACCTTGGAACGGCGTTGCCAGTTGTAAAGCGAGCGTTTTGGCTCAGGCAGTTGTTCGATGCCGGCCTCGGAAAAATCGCGTTCGATAAACCAATGCGTGGTGCGTGTGGTGAGGACAAATACTTTCCGGTAGCCCAGCTTTTTTGCCACCGTCATGCCGTGCTCGAGCAGCTTGTCGCCATGGCCGAGGCGACGGAATTCGGGGCGCACCGCGACCGCCGCCAGCTCCGCCGATTTTCCCTCCGGAAACGGGTAAAGCGCCGCGCAGCCGACGATAAGCTTGTCGTATTCAAGCACAAAGAAACGCTGAATCTCCCGCTCGAGGCGTTCCCGCCCGCGATAGACCAGGGTGCCGTCAGCCTCCAGCGGCTCAAGCAATTGCAGAATGCCGCCGATGTCATCGATATTGGCCGGACGCAGCCGCTCCACCTTGTCGGAGGTAATCATGCAGCCCGATCCGGCGTGCGTGAACAGTTCGATCAGCAGTGCGCCATCCACTTTGTGCGAGATCAGGTGGGAGCGCGCCACGCCGCCACGCACAGCCTCGACCGCATGGGCGAGATAGAGTCTTGTGTCGTCGGTCAGCCCTTTGCTTTTTTCGAGCAATTTGTCGGCTTCGTCGCCCGACAGCGCAACAATCGGCCGTCCGCGGTTGTCCTCGACCGGCGCATCAGTCATGAATACGAGTTTCTCCGCCTTTAACGCCCGCGCCGTGACAACCGCCACGTCTTCCATCTGAAGATTGAATACCTCGCCGGTGGGCGAGTAACCGACATTGGAAATAATGACGATATTGCCGCCGTCGAGGCAGGATTCAATCGCCGCGGTATCGACCTTGCGCACCGTTCCCGAATACTGGTAATCAACACCATTGACCACCCCCATTGGCTGGGCGGTGATGAAATTTCCCGACACCGTGTTGATCGGAGCGCCCGCCATGGGCGAGTTTGGCAGCCCCTGCGACAGCAGCGCATCGATGTCCATGCGCAGGATGCCGACAGCCTCTTTGACGCATTCGAGAGTCGTCGGATCGGTTATGCGCACGCCGTTGGTGAATCGGGACCGTGCCTTGCGCTGGCGCAACTGCGCTTCGATCTGTGGCCTGGCACCATGCACCAGCACCAGTCGTATTCCAGCGCTGTAAAGCAGGTTTATGTCGTTCGCAAGTACGGCGAATTTTCCCTCCTCGACAACTTCGCCGCCGAACGCGATGACGAGGGTTTTGCCGCGAAACGAATGAAAGTATGGCGCCGCGGAGCGGAACCAGGCGACAAACTGTGCGTTGGGTGACGTGGCCATGGGGTGCGATTCTACGCGAATGGGGGCGCTAGCAAAATGCGCGGCAGGTGCCGGGCCGTGCGGGTGTGCGTTGCCGCAATTACAAATCCCCCCACATCGACTGCAATGCGGCCATTGCGGCCAGTGGTGCGGTCTCGGTACGCAGCACCCGTGGCCCAAGACGGATTCCGATAAAGCCGGCGGCCTGCGCTGCCTGTTGCTCTTGCGGCGAGAGACCGCCCTCGGGGCCGACCAACAGCGTGATCGCAGTTGTGCGCTCAAGGTCCCGCAGTCCGATCGTCGCCGCGGGAGATAGCATCAGTCGTAGCCCGTCGTTTGAGGCGGCGCCCAGCCAAGGCAACAAATCTGCCGTCGGCGCGACCGTGGGCACGCTGTTGCGACCACACTGTTCGCAGGCTGAGATCACGACGTTCTGCCAGTGGGTCAGGCGGCGAGCCATGCGCTCGTCATCCAGGTGAATGATGCTTCGTTCGCTTTGCAGCGGCTGAATCGCAGTTACACCCAGTTCCGTGGCCTTTTGTAGCGTGATATCCATACGGTCGCCGCTGGACAGGCATTGGGCCAGGCGTATTCGCAAGGGTGACTCAAGGCTCGAATTGGTGAATGTACCGATGCTGGCGCGCAGCTTCCGTCCGTCCTGAACTAGTACTGCGGCATATTCGCCGCCGCTACCGTCAAACAGGCGTACCGCCCAGCCGGCCTTGAGCCTGAGCGCAGCGGCATGGGCGCGCGCATCTTCAGGGAGTGCAATTTCGCTGCCTTGGCGCAAGCACTGGCTGATGTAAAGCCGGGGCGCGGAGCTGGATTTGACTGATTTCATGGAGGAATTCTATCAGGACGTCGATTCATGCGAGCTTGCCAGTCGCTGACGCACTGCACAAAAAACGGCGCCCGGGATGGTATTTGCTGTAGAATTCGCCACCTTTTGTCAACGGTAATACCTCATGTCACGCGCCATCCGTAACATCGCCATCATTGCCCACGTCGACCACGGCAAGACCACGCTTGTCGACAAGTTGCTGCAGCAGGCGGGCACCTTCGCCGCGCACCAACAAATGACCGAGCGCGTCATGGATTCCAATGACCTGGAGCGGGAGCGCGGCATTACCATCCTGGCCAAGAATTGCGCGGTGACCTACGAGGGCACGCATATCAATATCGTCGATACCCCGGGTCACGCCGATTTTGGCGGCGAAGTGGAGCGCGTGTTGTCGATGGTGGACAGCGTGTTGCTGCTGGTTGATGCGGTGGAAGGTCCCATGCCGCAGACGCGTTTCGTCACGCGCAAGGCGCTCGCGCTTGGCCTCAAGCCCATTGTCGTGGTGAACAAGGTCGACCGTCCTGCATCGCGGCCCGACTGGGTGGTCAATCACACCTTTGACCTGTTCGACAAACTGGGCGCCACCGAGGA
>CAMDRY010000019.1 GCA_945906975.1 Bordetella parapertussis
CCGACGGCACACCCAGGCCACCAGCACCATCATCATCGAGCCGAGCAAAAACCCGAGTAATGGCGACACAAAAATAAACGCCACCGTCTTGAACACCCCCGCCCCGATCAGCGCGCCGATGCCGGCCTTGGCTATTACGGCGCCAACGATGCCACCGATCAGCGCATGCGAGGAGCTGCTCGGAATGCCGTAGTACCAGGTGACAATGTTCCAGGTGATGGCCCCCACCAGAGCACCGAACACCACATGCGTGTCCACCACCCCGGGCTGCACAATGCCCTTGCCGACTGTGGCGGCGACGCTCAGGTGAAAGATGAAAATCGCGACGAAATTGAAAAACGCCGCGAACAGCACCGCTTGCGCCGGCTTGAGCACGCCGGTGGACACCACCGTGGCGATGGAATTGGCGGCATCATGAAAGCCGTTCATAAAATCGAAAGCCAGCGCCAGCAACACCAGCAAGACGATCACCCAAAGTGCAACCTGGCCGGTCGTCATAATTTGATCATACCCCGACCCGAATCAGGAATTTTCAAGGACAATGCCCTCGATCAGGTTGGCCACGTCCTCGCACTTGTCGGTGATCGTTTCAAGCAGCTCGAATATCGCCTTCAGCTTGATCACCTCACGCACATCGGGCTCGTTGCGAAACAACTTGCTCATGGCCGAGCGAAGCACGCGATCGGCATCCGACTCGAGTTGGTCAATTTCCTCGCATGTCTTCAGGGCGGCCTCGGCGGTGCTCGCCTTGGACAGGTCGCCGATCAGGGAAACGGCGTGTCGCACCCTGAGGCAGCATTTCTCGCTCAGCTCGGCCAAGCGCACAATCTCGTCGGTCACATGATGGACGTCGTAAAGGGCGAGGGCTTCCGTGCAGTCCTGGATCAGGTCCGCCACATCGTCCATGGTATTGATGAGCGAGTGGATCTGCTCGCGGTCAATCGGGGTGATAAAGGTCCGGTGCAGCGTCTTGTTGACCTCGTGCGTGATGCGATCCGCCGCGTGCTCCGCGTCATCTACCTCGCGCGCATGCTGCTCGCGCAGTAGCGGATTATCATAGTTGGCCACCAGTTGCGACATCGCGCGCGCCGCCTTGGCGATGCAATCGGCGTGCTGGTTGAACATCTCGAAAAAGTTGCCATCCTGCGGCAGCAGCTTAGCGAACAACATGGTCTGGCCTCCAAAGGGGCGCCCGGTTGGCAACCCGGTTTTCGTTATTGTGACAATCATGACAATCCGGTGACGCGGATTTTAACGCATCACCATCAAGCCTTGCGCTCGACCTGATACGAAGCCCGGGGGAGAGCCCGGGCTTGCGCTAAAATACAAGGGCTTACCCAATCCGGCAGCATAAGCACCGGAAAAATCCGGCCCTACAACAAAGCAACAAACACCAAACGGACCTGACCCCATGCTCTATACCTGCTCCCCCAACTGCACCGACCCCGCCCATCGCCACGGCCGCGCCGCGGCAAGCAAACGCAAGGCGGTCACCTCGGTGCGCGCCTCCGCGGTCACAAAAGGCAAACGCAAGACTGCCGACCTGCGCATCGACATCCATTGCCACTACCTGAACACCACGGTTGCCGCCAAGGTTGCGCACCTCAAACCCGGACAATATGAACCCAGCGTGATCTACGCCAACGCGCTGACCAACGAGGTCAACATCAAACAGATGGCGGGCCGTGCACCCAAGTTGTCCTCCATTCCGGTGCGCTTGCGCGACATGGACAAGATGGGCATCGATATACAGGCGGTGTCGCCGGCGCCCTTCCAGTACTACTACTGGGCCGAGCCTGCGCTGGGGCGCACGCTATCGCGCGAAGTCAACGAGGGCATCGCCGGCCTGGTGGCCGGCAATCCAGACCGTTTTGTCGGCATCGGCACCGTGCCGCTGCAAAACGCCGAAATGGCCGTCAAGGAACTCGAATATGCCTCAAAAGTGCTGGGCCTGCGTGGTGTGGAACTCAACACCAACGTCAACGGCATGGATCTTACGGACCCGAAGCTGAAGCTGGAAAAATTCTTCCGCCGCGCCGAGGAACTCGAGATGCCGCTGTTCCTGCACCCGGTGGGCTTCACAGAGGGCAAGCGCCTGGTAGACCACTACTTCAACAACGTCATCGGCAATCCGATGGACACCACCATCGCCGTCAGCCACCTGATCCTCGACGGCGTGATGGCGCGCAACCCGAAGCTGAAGGTGGTCGTCGCCCACGGCGGTGCCTATCTTGCCCACTACTGGGCGCGCATGGATCACGCACACCGCGCCCGCGCAGACCTGCGCACCGTGATCAAAAAAGCGCCCTCGAGCTATCTCGCCAAGATGTACTTCGACACCATCACCTTCGATCCGGAAATGCTCGCTAATCTGGTGCGCAAGTACGGCTCGGACCACGTCATGCTGGGCACCGACTATCCGTATGACATGGGCGAGGACGATCCGGTCGGTCTGATCAAGAGCGTCAAAGGCCTGTCCGGCGCCGACCGCCAGCGCATCATGGGCGGCAACGCACGCAAACTGTTCAAGATCAAGATAAAGGGGCGCTAAGCCAATCCCGCACTTGCTGCCAAAGGGGGCTGCCGCAAAACGCGCAGCCCCCTTTTTTTAAGTACCGGGCAACAACGCCCCGACCGCGGCGAACAGGCCGCGAATCATCGCCTCATCGAGCTTGCGGCTGATAAACACCATACGCGTATCACGGTCTTCGCTAGGCCATTGGTCAAGATGCAGCGGCGGATGGAAAATATGCTGCACGCCCTGCACCACCACCGGCTTGCCCGCTACATTGACAATGCCCTTCACGCGCAACAAGTCCGGACCACGCAAGCTGGTGAGCATATCCATGGCGGCAGAAAACGCCTCCCAGGAAAACGGCTTGTCAAAACGCAGTGAAAGCGTGCGAATGCCAGAATCATGGCGCCCCGGCAGCCGCGCACCAAGGTAGCGCTCGCCCGAACCCGGCTGCGCTACCCCCTCACCCAGAAAGCTCAGGGTTCTTGCGCCAGCCCGTGCGCTGGCCAGGCCAAGCCCGGTCAGCAGCGCCGGATCGATCTCTCCCATCACCGCCGCCACGGCGTCGGCGCGAGGATTGACCGCGGCAACGCGTTCAAGCAGCGTGGCCAGCTCAGCCTCGCTGACAAGATCCGACTTGGTGATGATGATGCGGTCAGCAAGCGCGATCTGCTTTTGCGCCTCGGGAGTGGTCTCGATATTGGAGATGCCGTTGACCGCATCCACCAGCGTCACCACGCCATCAAGGCGGTAATGCGCCGACAGCATGGTGTCGCTCACCAGGGTCTGCACCACAGGCGCCGGATCGGCAAGGCCGGTGGTCTCGACGACGATGCGGTCAAAATCAGCAATCTGCCCGGCACGGCGCTGGCCGAACAACTCGCGCAGGGTTTCCTGCAAGTCGGTACGTACGGTGCAACACAGGCAGCCGTTGGCCAGTAGCGTGACGTTCTCGGATGACATCCGCACCAGGTCGTTATCGATGCCGATCTCGCCGATCTCGTTGATCACCACTGCCACCCGGTTCATGTCAGGGTGGGTCAGCAGACGCCGGATCAGTGTGGTTTTCCCGCTGCCGAGAAACCCCGTGATGATAGTGACCGGCAGCTTGGTCGCAAGGGGATCCACCTGGGAGGAGACTTGGTTCATGGCACTGGAGACTCGGGGCGGCGTCACAGCCTGTGATCATGCGAAAATAGCAGCTTGATTTTATCATGCGGGCATCGGGCAACCCCGTCGCAAGCACGCAAAACCACGGAGATCAGCATGAGCATGTTACCAAAAAGCGCTGCACGCATCGGCGTATGCGGCATCGGCCGCATGGGCGCGGCCCTCGTCGAACGACTGTTGCAGCAGGGCTATGCGGTCGGCGTGTGGAACCGCACGCGCGCCAAAGCCGAGGCGCTTGTGGCGGCCGGCGCAACAGTGGCCGCCACTGCGACCGATCTCGCACGCGACTGCGACATTGTCATTTCCATCATGTCCGACGATGCGGCGCTGGAAAGCGCCTACCGCGGCGACCGGGGGCTGCTCGCCGGGGCCGGGGCAGGCAAGTTGTTTATTGAAATGAGCACGGTACGCCCCGAAACCGTGGTCGCGCTCGCCCGCGACGCGCAGGCCAAAGGCGCGCTGTTCATCGACGCCCCGGTTGGCGGTACCGTCGGCCCGGCGCGCGAGGGCAAGCTCTTTGCGTTTGTCGGCGGCAGCGATGCCGCCATCGCATTGGCCCGCCCTTTGCTCGAAAAACTCTGCCGCCGCATCGAGCATCTTGGTCCGGTGGGCTCAGGCGCACTGATGAAACTCGCCATCAACCTGCCGCTGCTGGTGTTCTGGCAAAGCTTCGGCGAGGCCCTCGCCCTGGTCAAGCCGCTGGGTCTGTCGCCGCAGCGCATGATCGACATTTTCTCGGACACCTCGGGCGCCCCGGGAACACTGCGCACGCGCGGGCCTGCCATCGTCGCCAACCTCAACGGCGACAAGAGCGCGCCGGTGACCATTCACGTTGATGGCGTGCGCAAGGATTTGCGCACCATGGTGGCCGAGGCGGCAAGCCACGGCGTCACGCTGCCGGTGACGGCGCAGGCGCTGCAAGTTTTCGACCAGGCCTCCGCTGACGGACTGGGCGATGCCGACGTGGTGAATCTGCCGGCGTACTGGCGCGCAGCCGGACGCTAGAAGGCTTAAAAAACCGCTTCCACCCGTGTCGTCATTGCGAGGAGGCGAAGCCGATGCCCCGCAGGTAATCCCCGGAGGGGACGCGGCAATCTTGTGGCATTGAATCGCCAGTCACAATGGTGATGAGATTGCTTCGTTGCACTCGCAATGACAAGCATTGATGTCAGATCGTCATTTCCAGTATGTACAAGCCGCCGGTGAAACGATCCACTGTGTAAACGATGCGGTTCTCGTCGACGTAGATATCGTTAAGTTGTACGGCGCCAGCCGGCGATAGCTTGGGCGCACCGGGCACGTAATAAGCAATCTCCTGCACCTGGTAGGGATTGGACACGTCATAAGCACGCACGCCCGCGTTGAAAAAGGTGCCGATGATGATGGAGTCCGACTTGAACGAAGTTGACACCGGGATGTTCTCGTGCACGTTATGGGCGCCGAACCGTCCGCCACGCTTGGCAAAAGCCTCGTAGGGCGGCGCGGGAAAAGTGCCGATGGGTACGAGGTTGGTTTCAAGCCGGGCGTCCACCACCCAGGCCAGCTTGGGCCAGTCGGCCCCGTCATCGAGCACACACTCGTCGCTGACGATCAGCAGGTCGCGGCTGAACAGCGGCAGCACGGTGTGCGTAAAACCGTTGAATGGCGGTGAATAACTCCAGCGCGACACCAGCCTGATGTTGTTCATGTCGCTGATATCGAGGATCAGCGCGCCGCCGTCGATATAGCCGACATAGGCCCGGTCGGGGCGCTCGGGAAAGACATTGGTGTTGTGCGCCCTGAAACCCATGTCAAAGGGCGCGGCCAGGCGCGGCGGCGGCGGTGTCTCGTCCCCCTCACGCGTGCCAGGCAGCCACCAGCGACCGGCCTCGACCGGCTTGGACGGATTGGAGACATCGACAATGCGGTAAATCTGGTCGTCAAGCGGATTGCGCGGCTGAAAATCGGGCGCGCCCGAGGCCATATGCACGTACTTGCCGTCGACAAACCACAGCGCATGCACGCCGCGCGAATGCGGCCCGGAGCAGTCAAAGTGCGAAATGAGTTTGGGCGACTCGGGCACGCTGATATCGAACAGATCGAAGCCGGCCGGTTTGAGGCCAGCCTCCTTCGTCTGGTAGGCCACCGCCATGATGTTGCCCACCACATCGAGCGAATTGGAACGCACGCGCATATGCGGCAGGTCGGTCTGCACCACCAGCTTGGGATTGCGCGGGTCCGTCACATCGACACCGGTGAAGTTTTTCGGCGCCGCCTCGTGCGCCAGCCACAGGATGCGGCGGCCGTCGCCGGTAAGCTGCATGGATATGCCCTCGCCCAGCCCGCCGAAACCAGCCAGTTCGTGGTGCGCCAGCAACTTCATGTTAAGGGCCAGCGTCTGATCGGCGCGCGATGCGCCACCGGAGGAAAGTTTGTTCATGTGCGGACCCTAGATGAATGGAAGGTGTGGAGGCGTATTTTATCGAATGCCAGGTTACCGCGAACGACCGGCGCGAAAAGAATTCGCCCTGTCGCCGCCCGCGGTGGTACCGCCAGCTTGTACCGGCGAAGGCGCCCATGCTAGCATCAAGCGCAGCCGCTACCCACCCGCGTAGTCGCTACTAACCCGACATCGTGCCAGAAACCATGGCGCCAGAACGCCTTCCATCGTGCCCTCCTTCCCACTCAAAAAACGCAAACCTGTGGCACGCAAACCATCGCAAAGCCGCCTCAGCCCGGAAGCACGCGAACGCAAAATCGTCGACGGCGCCATCGCCTACTTTTCAGAGGTGGGGTTCTCGGGCCAGACGCGTGAACTGTCGCGCCAACTGGGCGTCACCCAGCCGCTGCTGTACCGCTACTTCCCGTCCAAGCAGGCCCTGATCGAGCGCGTGTTCAAGGAGGTCTTTCTCGGCCGCTGGGATGCGCAATGGCTGCAGCGCATACAAGACCGCACCCAGCCACTGCATGACAGGCTGCTCGGCTTCTACCAGGACTACGCCAAGGCCACTTACCGGCCCGAATGGATACGCATCTACATGTACGCGGGGCTTGCCGACACCGGCTTCAACCGCCGTTACATCGGCCTCATCCAGCGCCGCCTGCTGGTGGCGATCTGCCTTGAATTGCGACAGCATTGCCGGGTAAAAAGCACCGAACCGGTCACGCGGGCCGAAATCGAGTTCGTCTGGAAACTGCACGGCGGCATGTTCTATTACGCCATCCGCCGCTTTATCTACCGTGCGCCGGTCGAGCAGGACTTTGCCGCCAGCGCCGGCCACGCCATCACCGCATTCCTGGCGGGAGCGCCTTCGGTCTATCCGGGGCTGCTGGGCGGCAGAGCCACCGCCGCGAAGCCGCGCTGCGCACGCAGCCGCGCGGGCCGTACCTAGACGCGCCGCTTAGCGCCACTCAACCAGCGACACCCCCAAGCCGATGCGGGTCTGGCGGTGGTTGTAGTCGACGAGGCTCTCCCCGTAACCGGAAAAAAGTGACAGGTGGGCCTTGAGGTAACCGGCCATTGGAATGGCCCAATCGATCTTCGCAGAACCGCGCGCGTTCTCGCCTGTGCGCAGTGCGTGGCGCCCCTGAAATGAAACCACGTGCTCGCCCATGCGATGGGCCAGCACCAGTTCACCGCGACCGACAAAATTTTCGATACCCGGGTTGTCATCGCGCGCCGCTTTTTCCGGAATGCGCCACCAGGGCCGTATCAGCAGGGTGGTGTTGTCTTTTTCCAGGCCCCACTGGCCGATCACACGATTCCAGCTGCGCGACAGCGGACTGGATTGGCCGTTGGACTGGTGGACGAGGCTGACACTGCTCATACGCGACTGCCAGCCGGCGATATTGCCGGGCGTCTTGAGCACGAACATCGCCTCGGGCTCGTAATTGCTTTCCCGGAACGGCCGCGAGTTGGAAGCGTTGTACACCTGCCAGCGCGAGGTCTGGGTGTAGCCCAGCCACAGGCTGCCGTTGTTACCCAGGATCCGGTCCCAGGCCTTGGTCTTGAAGCTCAATTGAAATTGCAATTCGTTGGACTGGAGGTCCAGCGGCGTCACCACGTTGTTGGCCGCTTGCGCCGAGGAAGGCTGGCTGTTGACCTTGTTGGTATGCGACAGGATCTGCAGGTACATCGGCTTGTAAGCCCGTAACTCAAACGGGGCGAGCGCGGTGTCCGGATCGAGGTCCCAGGCCTCGACCAGGCTGCGGCCCTTTTTCGCATCGGCCTTCAGGCGTGCTTTTTCAGCCTCGGCGACCGCCGCAGCGGAAGCCGCCTGTGCGGGCGTTGCCGGGGCTGCGGTAGGCGCGCCCGCAGTCGGCCCGGCCACGGCCCCCGAAGGGATTGCAGGCAATGCGCGCGCCGCACGACCGAACGCCGCGTCATAGCAGAGCAGCCGTTTCGCGTCCTCGGCGATCCCGGCGCAATCGTGGGCACGCGCCGGCGACGATGCCGCCAGGCATACGAGCGCGGTCGCCGCGGCGACCCTCATTCGATATCGGAATGTCATCGTGTTCACGTCCTCGCCGATTGCCCGGATAATCGATGCAAATCGTACATGGCAATCACCTGAAAAACCAAGCCTGACGCGGGTTTCAAGGTAATCGCCCTGCGTCTGGCGGCAGCCCCGCTGCAGGTACCGACGCTTATTTTTTACTTTTTACGCTTGGCCGGACGCGCGGGACGTGCGGCCCGCCCGGTACGTGCGGGCTTTGCCACCGGAGAAGACCAGCGCTCGAGCACGGCGAGCACGCCGCCGGTGTCCTGCTCCTCCATGCCCAGCGCCATGGCGGCGTCGTAAATGGGTACCGTCGCGGTAAAGAGCGGCGCCGCGGCACCCACTTCCTTGAGCAGGCCGGCGATGATGGCCATGTCTTTTTGCCAGACTTCCATTTTCATGGTCGCCGGCAGGTAATTGCGCCGCGCCATCATCGGGCCGCGCACCTGCAGCATGCGCGAACCACCGGCGCCATCGGCAACCACCCGCACAATGGTGTCGGCGTCCAGCCCCGAGCGTGTGCCCAGCAGGACGGCCTCGGCTGCAGAGACATTGTGGATGGCCACCAGAAGATTGGCCACGAGCTTCATTTTCATGCCGTTGCTGAAGGTGCCCAAGTCGTATTGCACGCGCGCAAACCCTGCGAACACCGGTTTCATGCGACGGATCGCCGCCGGCGAACCACTGGCGTAGACCGCGAGGTCGCCGACCCTGGCCTGCGCGCCTGTGCCCGAGAGCGGACAATCGAGCAATTCAATCCCGCTGCCGGCGAGCCGCGCCCGCACCCGCTCCTTGTCCGCGATCGTCAGGGTGCTGACCTCGGCCACCACAGTGGAACGCCCGGCATGCTCGGCCAGTTGCTCGGCGACGGCGTCAAGCGCCGCCGGGCTGGGCAGCGAGGTGATGACACGGGTGCACCCCTTTACCGCCTCGGCCACGCTGGATGCCGCGGTGCCGCCCGCCCGAACGAGCGCGTTGCGCCGTGCCGCGACGACGTCGTAACCGCGCACACGAAAACCCGCCTTGACAAGGTTGGCCGCTATGGACGAGCCCATGATCCCCAGGCCGATGACTGCGACGCTACCCTTTGCTGCGCTGCCGCGTGCTGTTTTTTTCATGTTACCCACTCTCCTTGAGAAGCTGCGTTTTTTTATTGAGCAATTGATAAATTATAGCTAGTATTGGCGCCAAATCACAGGGTCGCCGGCATCGCGCCAAGGACCCGAAACCCGGACCAAATCCGGACCCAGGAGAACGCCATGCACACCGCTTCGACCTTGAACAGACACGGACTCAAAGCATGATTCGCGCAGCCATTATCGGGATGGGCTGGTGGGGCCGCACCATCGCCCGCGACCTCGCCACGAGCAGCGTCATCCGCCCCCTTCTGGGCGTCGACCCCGACCCGGCCGGACGTGATGCCGCGACCGCCCTGGGCATGCGCACCTCGGAAAGTTTCGACGCGGCCCTGCAGGCGCCGGATGTCGACGCCGTGGTGCTATGCACCCCGCACCGCTTCCATGCCGAACAGATCGAGCAGGCGGCACGGGCCGGCAAGCACGTGTTTTGCGAAAAACCCCTGTGCCTGACTGGCGACGACGTCAGGCGCGCGATCGCTGCCGTCAAAAAGGCCGGCGTCACGCTGGGCATAGGCCACGAACGCCGCTTCGAGCCGGCCATGATCGAGTTGCGCCAGCGCTTCAAGGCCGGCGAGTTCGGCGAGATCCTGCAAATCGAGGCCAATTTCAGCCAGGACAAATTCCTCGCCCTGCCGCCTGACAACTGGCGCCTGTCGCCAGTTCTCGCGCCCAACGGCCCGCTCACCGGAACCGGCATCCATCTAGTCGATCTTTCCATCGCCTGCCTCGGGTTGCCCCAATCGGTGTGGGCGCGCCTGTCCACACGCGGCAGCAACTTCGCCAATGGCGACACCCTGGGCATCATGCTGGGCTTTCCCGGCGGCGCGAATGCGCTGCTGAGCGCCATGCTCGCCACGCCATTTGTCGGCCGCTTTGCCGTGTACGGCTCCAAGGGCTGGATGGAAATCCGCGACCGCACCCACCCGGAACTGCCCACCGGCTGGGACGTCGGCGTATGCCACCGCAACGGCACGCCGGAAATGCGCTTTTTCCCACCGCACCCGGCGGTGCGCGCCAACCTCGAAGCCTTTGCCACCGCGGCCATGGGCGGGGCGGCCTACCCGGTCAGAACCGACGAGATGCTCGCCAATGTGCTGACCCTGGAAGCGGTCAACCGTTCGGTCGAGAGCGGCGGACTGGTATCGCCAGATCCGCTCACCTGAACCAATTCCCACGCCAACCCAAAAAGCAACAGACCGGAGAAAACAATGAAGCTCGGAACATTCATGATGCCGCTGCACCCGCCCGGACGCAAAGCCTGGGAGACGCTGATCGAGGATCGCGAGGCCATCCTGCTCGCCGACAAGCTCGGCTTTTGCGAAGCCTACGTTGGCGAGCACGTCACCGACCTCGCCGAGAATGTAACCTCCTGCATGATGTTCCTGTCTAGCCTGGTGCACGAAACCAAGCAGATCATGCTGGGCACCGGCACCATCAACATGCCCAACTCGCATCCGGCGGCCATCGCCGCGCAGGTGGCCATGCTCGATCACATGCTCAAGGGCCGCTTCATCCTGGGCATCAGCCCCGGTGGCCTGATGTCCGACGCCGAGGTGTTCGGCAACTTCGGCAAGGACCGCAACGAGATGTTCCTCGAGAGCATCAACATGGTGCTCGAGATCTGGAAAAATGAGGGGCCCTACAAGCTGATCGGCAAGCATTTTTCCGTGACCACTGAAAAGACCATGATCCCGGAAATTGGCCAAGGCACCATTATCAAGCCCTATCAGTCGCCGCATCCGCAAATCGTCGTTACCGCGGTTGCCCCCTTTTCCAAGGGCGTCACCGAAGCGGCCAAGCGCGGCTGGCAGCCGATCTCGGCCAACTTCCTGCTGCCACAGTGGGTGGCTTCGCACTGGCCCAAATACGCCGAGGGCCGCGAAGCAGTCGGCGCCAAAGCCAGCACGGCGGAATGGCGCGTGGCGAAATCCATTTTTGTCGCCGACGACGAAGCCACCGCCAAGCGCTACGGCCATTCCCCCGAAGGCCCCTACCATTTCTACTTCAAGCAACTGGTGCGCAAGCTCGTCGGCTTTGCCGGCCGTTCCAACCTGTTCAAGGCCGACCAGAGCGAGCCCGACTCCAAGATCACCACCGAGTACGTCACCGAAAAACTGGTCGTCACCGGCACCGTCAATAGCGTGGTCGACCAGATTCTCGCCTTTCGCGAACAAGTGGGCGACTTCGGCACCCTGCTCTACCCCTGCCATGACTGGATGGACCCGGCTCTCGCCAAGCGCTCGATGACGCTGATGGCCGAAGAAGTCATGCCGCGGGTGAACGCGGCGATCGGCAAGGGCTAGACCATCGGCCTCAACGCCTTTATCTGGTGGAAAGATGACAAGAAAATGCGCAAACCAACGACTTGCAAAGCAGCATTTCGGCAACCCACTTCACGTTAGATTCCTTGTGCCACCGCCTGTGGTATGATGTATTGTCATACTCCGGAGGAAAACATGGGTAGCGTAAAGGTAGCGATTACCCTGGACCAGGACACGCTGATCCGCGTTGACAGTTTGGTCTCGAAGAGCATCTTCCCCAACCGTAGTCGCGCGATTCAGGCGGCCGTGAGCGAGAAACTTGCCCGAATGGAGCGTGGTCGCCTTGCATCGGAGTGCGCCAAACTCGATCCCAAGTTTGAAAAATCTCTCGCCGAGGAAGGCTTGGGCCAGGAGCTTGAGTCGTGGCCCGAATACTGAGAGGCGAAATTCGTTGGGCCGATCTCAATCCCGTACGCGGTCGTGAACAGGCCGGCCTGCGTCCCGTGCTGGTTCTAAGTCATGACGTGTTCAACGAACGCTCCGGCACAGTCATCGCGGTTGCATTGACCAGCCAACCCCAGCGCGCGGGATTTCCTCTCACGCACGAACTAAAATTCCCGAAGCTGGCTAAACGTTCGTGGATCAAGATCAGCCAGATACGAACCTTGTCCGTTGAGCGCATCGGCACGAAGCTGGGTCGCTCTACGCCGGAGGAGCTTGCGCTTGTAGTCGAAGGGCTCAATGAGATCATCGGCATCTAACGATAGGTGCATCGGATCGCTTTTTGGCGACCGATAACCAGTGACGTTAGGCTGTCGCGATATGCTGAACGAAATACTTACATTCGGTGCAAATCTGGAGCTGGTAGAAGCTCTGAAAAAATACACGCACTGCCAAGAAACGGGTTGAAGTCTCGGTGGGCGAGTCTGTCCGCATCCTTCGCGAACTTCAGGAGCTTAGCCAAAGCCAATTGGCCAAGCTCTCGGGAATTCCGCAGGCCACCCTGTCCGCCATCGAGAACGGGCGGGTTATCCTCGGCGTTGCGCGGGCAAAGGTTCTTGCCAAGGCGCTAAAGTGTCATCCGGCGGTACTCGTCTTGCCTGGCTGGGAGGTTCCGCTTGAGTCTGCGGCATAACCTGACGCCCCATACGGACGCGCCACGACCGTCAGTGACTATTCAGACGCCTCGCCCGGCGCGCCGGTGGGCTCTACGTTTTGTGCCAAGGTGCATATTTTGAGTGATCTAAACTTTGACACTTTTGATGTTCTTGCGGCGGGCCTCGGAGTGATCGCCGCATTTTCCGTTTTGCCGGTACACGGTGACAGGCATACTGAACGCATTGTTGTTGCTCTATCAGCATTTTTCGCAGTCGCGGTGAAGAGAAAAATAGTTCTTACTTTGACCCCGAATCCCGATTAAAATTTTCAATCAAGATTCGTATTTATGCTTACCTCGTTCCTTGGCACCGGTCTTTTGAGTATGGTACTTATCCATAAACTCTTTGTCCTTGGCATCTTTCCAAACTCCAGTCAAAGTATTTACGCAACGCTTGTTGCGTATAGCACTTATGATGGTTGCCACCGTTATAGATAGGCGTTATCTAAAAATAAGAGAGAAGTAGTGCCATGCAAGGAACATAACATTTCACTCGGCGCGGACACGCAGCCGCAGAATGCCGCTTCGCGGCGTATGCTGCGCACCGGGCAGCTATAACGTTAGCCGTCAGGAGACGCTCGATGACCACCTCGCCTTTCAGTCGTCCCCGTCGCAGCGGTTTGGCTCGAGCGGTTGCTGCTGTGGCTCTCATGTTCGTTTGGCGCCTTGCCTCATCTGCGGAGCGCTCGGATGCACCATCCAAACCGGAACGACGCTGGATTGAAGCCGCAGAGTCGATGAAACGGCTTGCTGAGTCATGGGGTGATCAGGCGTACGGCGCAGTCTTGGTGGCGGATGGGGCGATCATTGGAGAAGGCCCAAGTCGCGTAGTCAAGCGCGGCGATCCAACCGCTCACGCTGAACGAGAGGCAATTCGCGATGCACAGCGACTCCTAGGCCGTACGAGTCTTGCGGGCAGCGTCCTCTACTCCACCTCTCGGCCATGCCGTCAGTGCGAGACTGTTGCCGCCGAAGCGCAAGTTGCACGAATGATTTACGGTGAAAGACTAAACGACGCTGGCCAACCAAGGCCGTAGCATCAGGTACAAGAGACCGGCACTCATAAATGACGGCTAACCGGCCATTGGGGACGGACCTGCGCAAGCGGGTTTCGCCCGCCTGCCCGGCCGCTCAATGGCGACGTTAGTCGCCTGATGACCCCCGCTCGCGAAGAGGTACTCGCTCGCGCCAAGGTGATGATCGGCGAATGCAAACTCGCGGTGCTTGTGGCCTGCCCCGCTTGCGGCGCCACCGCGGTGGAGGATATGCCCACCGACGCCTGCGTGTTTTTTTGATTGCAAGACCTGCCACAAACTGCCGCGGCCGCTGGCGGGCGATTGCTGTGTGTTCTGCTCCTACGGGAGCGTCAAGTGCCCACCGGCGCAACTGGACCGGGGGTGCTGCGCGCAGGACGTGCCGCCGGCGCTGTAAGGAATCGCAGCGCGATCCGACTACCTCCCAGTTGCCACTTCGTGCGCCGCCCGAATACGCAACCAGCCTGTCTTCGTCCACCACGGACCCGGGCCTATACCAATCAACACGGGAGACCTCACATGCAAGGCATCAAACAACGCACCCTACGCACGCTTCTGATCATCGGTTTCGCCGGCTCTGCGGCCGGTTGCGCTTCCATGAACGCCGACAACATGGCCGCTAAACCGGCAATGGACCAAACCACGCCGACCGAACTCGTCGACGCGCTCAACGGTGTATTCGGCAAACACAAGGCGCGTGCTTCGCATGCGAAGGGATTCTGCTTTGCCGGCCGGTTCGAGGCCTCCCCCGGCGCCGCAGCAATCACGCGCTCTGGCATGTTCCGCGCCGACAAGCAGACGCCCATCATCGGCCGCTTCTCGATCGGCGGTGGCAACCCCAACGCACCCGACAACGGCAAGAGCGTGCGCGGAATTGCAGTACGCGCCATCGACGGCAACGAACGCCTAGACTGGGTGTTCATTTCGGCACCGCATTTCTTTGCGCAGACGGCGGAGCAATTCGCCGACTTCATGAAGGTGCGCGCACCCAATCCGGCCACCGGCCAGCCCAATGCCGAGGCGATTGCGGCCTTCTCCAAAGCCAATCCGGCCACCACCAGGCAGGCCGCGTACGTCGGCGGCCAGCCGGTTCCGGCAAGCTACGGCACGGTGCCCTACTGGAGCACCAATGCCTTTATCGCAACCAACGCCGGCGGGCGCACCCAGGCGCTGCGCTGGCGCTTCGAACCGGTGGCCGGACGCGTCGGCCTGAGCGACGCCGAAGCCAAGGCCAAGGGTGCCGCCTTTTTGCGTCCCGAGCTGGCCGAGCGCCTGTCCAAAGCCCCGGTGTCCTTCAACGTCATCGCGCAACTCGCGCGCGCCGGAGACCAGCTGACCGACCCGACCGAGCCCTGGCCAGCGGACCGTACGGAGGTGAACATGGGGCGCCTGCTCATCAACGCGATCACCGACCAGGCCTGCGACCGTGAAACCTTCATGCCGACGGTGTTGCCGGCCGGCCTCGCGCCGAGTGCCGATCCGGTGCTGTCTGCGCGCGCGCCTTCGTACGGTGTATCGCTGGGCCGGCGTTTGTCCAACTGAACCCCGACCCACCGGAGCAGAGGCGTGGACACTGGAAATCCTTGCCAGATAAGGGTTTCCAGCTGCATGCGTCGTTTCGCCTGACCCATGCTCATCTTGTTCCGACGCACCACTCTGCCCTAATTTTCGACTCCCATTTTTCTCGTTTCCAGCCTCCATGAACAAGCGCACCGTTCTTCTCCTCGTTGCATCCCACGTCGCCGTCGCGGTGGGCAGTTTTGCTGTGGGCATATACACCTTGCCCATACTCATCGCGCCTGCAGCGCCAAGCGCGACCGAGGTGAACGCGGCAACGACGGCGGTTCTTTTCACCGGACAGTTCAAGCGGGAACGGAAGGGCAGCGACGCTCTTCACTGGGGCGAGGGGGTTGTTTCCGTGGCTGCCAACGCGATATCGCTGGCAGGAAAACTCGCCCCGGGGCCGGACTACAAGCTCTACTTGTCTGCAGAGTTCGTCGAGACTGCGGCAGACTTCAAGAGGCTCAAGTCAAGCATGGTTCGCGTCGGCGACGTCAAAACCTTTGAGAATTTTGTCGTCCCGGTTCCTGCCGGCATCGAGCCGGCAAAATTTTCAACGGTCATTGTGTGGTGCGAAACCTTCAGTCAGTTCATCACAGCGGCCAAGTACCGCTAGGGCTGCGGGTGACACCCGCCCCCTCGTTCAAGCGGAGCGCATACGGCAAGCCACCATCACCCGCCCCGATTGCGGCGCCACCGCGGCCGAATCAATGCCGGCCGCCGCCCCTACCCCGGGCGCTCGAGGTAGCTGTGGAACACGCCAACATGCACAAAGGCCTCGTCGGCTGAGTTGGGCCAAAGCTCGCTCGCGCTAAAACGCACGTCACAGGTCGGCTCGTCGGCCGCCGCCACACCGTGGGCGTTGGCGTCGGGAAAGGGATAGGCCGGCGATTCACCGACCACAACGCCGGTCTTGCCGCGAATGTAAGCGGGCATGCGCATGTGGCCGGGGACATGGTCGTCCCTCACCCTGACGCGGTCGCCGGCCTTGAAGCGCGTTGGCCCTGTCACGTTGGAGCGCCCGGCTGCGCTGGGCAGCGAGAGTGGGAACGCCCCATGCGAGCGGCGCTCGAGTTCCTCACGCGTCACCAGTCCTTTTTCGACGCACAACGTCGCAAGACTGGTCAGCGAGCGCTCGTAATAGCTGGCCGACAGGTAGTGGCGTGGCTCCATGCGCTCGATGGCGTGGCGATACTCGTCCATGTTGAACACGCCAAGCTTCACCGCCAGGGAGTACAACGCGTTAACGCGTTTTTCCCAGGGCTCATGAAAAACCTGCGCGTTAAGCGCGTAACGCACGGGGCCAAAGCCCTGCTTACCGCCAAGATCATGCATTCCATCCATGACTGAACCTCTTATCCGATGTCCTGAAAAGCTAAAGCCGCGCGACGCCTATCATTGATTCCTTGCTGACGATTTGTGCAAGTTTTTCCTCGGTCCAGCCCAGTGTCCCGGGCGGCTGCACCGGCAGCACCATATAGCGCGTGTCGGCCGTGGTGTCCCAGACCCGTATCTGCATTTCCGGCGGCAGGGTGAGGCCCATTTCCCTGAGCACGGTGCGCGACTCGCGCACCACGCGGGCGCGGTATTCCAGGTCTTTGTACCAGTCTGGCGGCAGTCCGATGATGGTAAAAGCGGTGCACGAACACAGGGTGCAGCAAATGACGTTGTGTACTGTCGGCGTGTTCTCCAGCACAACCAGGTGCCGGTGGTGGCGTGGCATCTCCAGCCCCAGTTCGGTGACAGCGTCACGGCCGTTGGCGAACAGGCGCCGCCTGAAATCGGCATCGGTCCAGGCCTTGGCCACCACACGCGCGCCGTTGTGCGGCAGCCACTGTTCCTCGACCAGGTGCCGAGCTTGTTCGATGAATTCTGCCGGCTTCATGCCCCGCTCTTCGAGCACCGACTGGATGGCGTCGACGCGCTGCTCAACAGAGGCGGTTGTTTGCTGCGAATAGCCCGGTTCGGTCATCAACGTTGCTCCAGAATTAGTCTATCGTCACCTTGTTCTGCCGCACGACCTTGCCCCATTTTTCCACTTCGGCGTGAACCAGTCTGGCGAACTGATCGGCCGGCTCGCCGCCGGGCTCGGCGCCCTGCAAGGCCCAGATGGCCTTGAGTTCCGGTGTGGCGAGCGCCTTGGCGGTCTCTTGCTGCAGCTTTAGCATGATGTCACGCGACGTTCCAGCCGGCGCCCACAGGCCGTACCAGGAGAGTGACTCAAAACCGGGAACGCCCGCCTCGGCCATGGTCGGGATGTCGGGAAAGGCAGGCGAGCGTTTTGGCGAGGTTAGCGCCAGCGCGCGGATCTTGCCGGCGCGGATGTGCGAGGAGGCGCTGCCCAGACCCTCGAATATCAGATCGATCTCACTGCCCAGCAGGCCGGTCATGGCCGGGCCCGAACCCTTGTAGGGAACGTGCATCATGCTGGTACCGGTGAGGGTGTTGAAGATTTCCCCGGCAAGGTGGCGCGTCGTGCCGTTACCTGATGATCCGTAATTGACCTTGCCTGGATTGGCCTTGGAATAGGCAATGAGCTCGCGTGTGTTCTGCGCCGGCAATTTTGCGCTCACCACCAGCACATCGGGCACATAGCCCACGCCGGTGACCGGGATCAGATCTTTTTCCAGGTCATAGGCCAGGTTCTTGTAGGCGCTTACGGCCACGGTATGATGCACCGCACCGAGCAAAAAGGTATAGCCGTCTGGCGCGGACTTGGCCGCCAGGTCGGCGCCGATGTTGCCACCCGCACCGCCTCTGCTGTCGATGATGAATTGCTGCCCCAGTAGCAGCGACAAGCGTGCTGCCAGCGGTCGCGCAAAAGCATCGGTACCGCCACCGGGCGGGAAGGGCACGATCAGGCGAACGGGTTTTGTCGGCCAGGCTTGCGTTTGGGCCTGCGCATGGGCCAAGGGCGCAAGCACCAGCAACGATAAAGCAGCGAGGCCTGTTATGACTAACGACACGATACGGTTTAACATTCCGACTCCTCTTGATGGCGCTTCTGAACTTGCGACTGGACCTGCTCCTCTGTACGGAGCGAGTATGCCGTCTGCCTGTTAAACGAATATTACAGCCTAATTTACAGTCTAATGACCGACCAAAATTCCGTTCCTTCACGCTGCCCCTGGTGCCTGGGGTTTGCCGAGTACATCGCCTATCACGACACCGAATGGGGTGTGCCGCAGCACGATGACACCCTGCTGTTCGAAATGCTCATCCTCGAAACCGCACAGGCCGGCCTGTCCTGGTCAACCGTGTTGAAAAAACGCGAAAACTACCGCAAGGCCTTCGCCAACTTTGACGCTGTGAAAATAGCGCACTTTGACGACCGAAAAATCGCCGTGCTGATGCAGGACGCCGGCATTGTGCGCAACCGGCTCAAGATCGAGGGCACGGTAAAAAATGCGCGGGCGTTTTTGCTGGTGCAAAAAGAATTCGGCTCCTTTGATGCCTATATCTGGCGCTTCGTCGGCGGCAAAACCCTGCAACACAAACGCTGTGGCATGAAAACCGTCCCCGCAAGCACTGCCGTTTCGGAGAGCATGAGCAAAGACCTGAAGCGACGCGGATTCACCTTCGTCGGATCGACCATCATGTACGCCTTCATGCAGGCCACTGGCATGGTCAACGACCACCTCACAAGCTGCTTCCGTCACGCAACACTCGGCGAGCGCGAATGAAAACCACCACCACCGCAGCCCTGCTCGGCGGCCTTCTCGCCTGCGTTGCAGGCACGGCGCTGGCGCAAGGCTTGCTGCTGGTTGCCAAGCCCGCCATGGCGGATCCGAATTTCAGTGAGTCGGTGGTACTGGTGACACAGGACGGCAGTGGCGCGGCCATCGGCGTCATCATCAATCGGCCGACCAGCCAATCTCTGGCTGGCCTCCTGCCGGGCAACGACAAACTCAAGCCCTTCACCGACCCCATCTACTTCGGCGGACCGGTCGAGGACGGTGGGATCGTTGCGCTGTATCAGGTCGATGGCGGCGGCCAGGGTGCAGAAAAACTCGGCCAGTCGTTTGCCATGCTACCGGGCGTAAACCTCGCCCTGCATCCGGAAGCGGTCGAGGCATTGATGGCCAAGCCGCCGGCAAAAATCCGCTTCTACATTGGTTACTCGGGCTGGCAGCCGGGGCAGTTGCGCAACGAAATCGAACGCGGCGGCTGGCATGTCCTTGAAGCGGATACCGCGACGCTGTTTCGCACCGACATGGACAAGCTCTGGCCGGAACTGATAGGCCGCATGCGCAGCGTCACCGCATTGACGGCGGTGGAGCCGGTCGCAGCCCTTCGCTAAAAACCCGCTACCTCGTCATCGCGAGCGCAGCGAAGCAATCTCGTCGACGGGCGATTGTCTGTGCGGCGGCGACGAGATTGCTTCGTCGCTGCGCGCCTCGCAATGACAGCAGAGGTGGCCGGAAACGCCCTACTGGCGGGAACTGATAGGCCGCATGCGCAGCGTCACCGCGTTGGCGGCGGTGGAACCGGTCGCAGCCCTTCGCTGAAAACCCACTACCTTGTCATTGCGAGCGAAGCAATCTCGTCGACGGGCGATTGTCTGCGCGGCGGCGAAGAGATTGCTTCGTCGCTTCGCGCCTCGCAATGACAGGAGAGCTGGCAGGAAACGCCCTACTGGCGGAAACTGATAGGCCGCAAGCGCAGCGTCACCGCGTTGGCGG
>CAMDRY010000020.1 GCA_945906975.1 Bordetella parapertussis
CGGTTTGAAAATTTACGAATTTCCCGTCATTGCGAGGAGGCGAAGCCGACGCGGCAATCTCGACGCCACTGCGAAGTCCGCAGCATGCCAACGAGATTGCTTCGCGAAGGCTGCGGCGAAAGCCGCAAAAGCGGCGACGCTACGCCAGTTTGAAAATTTACGAATTTCCCGTCATTGCGAGGAGGCGAAGGCGACGCGGCAATCTCGCCGCCACTGCGAAGCCCGCAGCATGCCAACGAGATTGCTTCGCGAAGGCTGCGGCAAGAGCCGCGAAAGCGGCAATGCTGCGCCGGTTTGAAAATTTACGAATTTCCCGTCATTGCGAGGAGGCGAAGCCGACGCGGCAATCTCGCCGCCACTGCGAAGCCCGCAGCATGCCCACGAGATTGCTTCGCGAAGTTTATCCCCGGAGGGGACTTCGCAAAGACAGTATCAACCGGGTCATGAACGACCAAAAAGAATGGCCAAGCATTTAATCATCACCGGAAAAGTACAAGGCGTGGGTTACCGCCACAGCCTGCGCGAGGAAGCGCTGCGCCTCGGGCTCAGCGGTTGGGTGCGCAACCGTCATGACGGCAGCGTCGAGTCGATGGTCGCCGGGGAACCGCAGGCGGTCGATGCACTGCTCGCCTGGGCGCAGCGCGGCCCGCCGGCGGCGCGCGTCGAGGCAGTGACGGCGAGCACAGCCTCTTGTACAGACACCTTGGCCACCTTCAACGGCTTCGAACAGCGGCCGACTGTATGACCCATCGCCAAACCCCGCGCCACCCGCCGCGCCCCGCATCGGTGCCACGCTGATGTCCAACCGCGCCGTACTGCTACTGTCTGTCGCCGCCCTGGCGAGCGCCGCGAGCGTGCGTGCCGCCGACCCTTTGCTGCCGCTACTGGGAGCGCAGTTCGGTGTCAGCGCCGGCACCGCGTCCATCGTCATCACCGCCTTTGGCATCTCTTACGGACTGCTGCAGGTGGTGTCGGCGCCGCTCAGCGACCGCTTCGGCAAATATCTCGTGGTCTGCATCGCCACGCTGGTATCGGCGGTGGGCACCCTCGCCTGCGCGCTGTCGCCAAGCCTGGAGTGGCTGGCGATTGCGCGCTTTGCCTCCGGCGCCACCGTCGGCGCCATTATTCCGCTGTCCATGGCCTGGATAGGCGACACCGTGCGCTACGACGCGCGCCAGGCGGTGCTGGCAAAATTCCTGCTGGGCCAGATCGCCGGCGTCGCCGTTGGGCAGATGGCCGCAGGCTTCATCGGCGAACATTTCGGCTGGCGCTGGCTGTTCGTGCTGCTCGCCGTTCTGTATGCGGTGACCGGCGCGCTGCTGCTGTCCGAGTCGCGCCGCAACCCGGCCACGCGACAGTTGCCGCCCGACGCACCGCGCGGCGTCAAGGAGGGCTTTGTGCGCATGGGCGGCCTGCTGCTGCGCCCCAAGGTGCGCCGCGTGCTGCTGACCATCACGCCCGAGGGCATGCTGATGTACGGCGCGCTGTCTTTCGTCCCGGCGCACCTGCAGCTTCACTTTGGCGTCAGTCCGGGCATAGCCGGGACCATCGCCGCCTTTGTCGCCGTGGGCGGAGCGGCCTACGCGTTTTCAGCGCGGCACTTCATCGCCGCACTGGGCGAACGCGGGCTCGCCCTAGGCGGGGGCGCATCGCTGAGCATAGGCTTCATGCTACTCGCCCTCGCCCCGGCGGCGTGGGTTGCCGCCATCGGCCTGATGTTTATCGGCTGCGGCTATTACATGCTGCACAACACCTTGCAGACGCACGCCACGCAAATGGCGCCCGAGGCGCGCGGCGCGGCGCTGGCGCTGTTTGCCATGACATTTTTCAGCGCCCAGTCGCTGGGCGTCTGGCTGGGCGCCAAGGTGGTGGACAACTTCGGCGCGCCGCCACTATTCGTACTGTCCTCAGTCGGACTCGCGCTGCTCGGCTGGGTCTTCAGCCGACAGGCCCGCCAGCCCTAGCGGCCACCAGGCATATCGCCCGCAAACCCTTGCCTGACTAGGCTTTCCAGCCATCGGCGATAACCAGGGCGCCAAACACGCGCAAGAAAACGTGCGATGGCCTCGCTGACCTGGTCCGGCTTGTAACTCTGACTGGTGGCGGCGCGCGATTACGCATAGACGCGCGCAAACGACGCGATGAGATTCAAGGCTGAACAGCGTCGACTTCCTCGGTGGCGAAACCGCAGCGCAGCACGATCTCCAGCATTTCAATATCAAGGTTGTGCCCCAGCTCGCGGTGGCGAATGCTGGGCGGCTGCTGCACGCACGAACCGGCCTCAAGGCGCACCACGCCCTGAGCTTCGTATTCGAACTCGATCCAACCCTTCAGGATGTAGACGAGCTGGAACTCGGTCTTGTGCAGGTGCGGCTGGCTGGAAAAGTTTTCACCTGCGGCGGCGCGAATGACATGGACATCCACCCGACCCCCGGTGGCGCTCTTGATACCGCGGTCGCGATATTCGTAAAACGAGCGCAGGCCGCGCTCGAACTTGGCGTCTTTGAGGTGTGCAGCGACGAAACCCTTGGTGGTCATGGGTTAGCCCTCTTTGTCAGATTGATATTTTGGCGCGAATATCACCCCGACTGGGACCGCCGGCACCCAGTTGTTAAGTGCCCACCCGGCTGACCAACGGAAATTTTTCGGGATGTCGAATAGAATCGACGGCCAGATCAATATCCAGATCGGGCCAATAAAGATGTCCGGCCGACGGAAATTCGACGTGCAGGATTTTCCCGACGGGAACATCCCGAAACCACGGAAACTCCGAAAACGGCAAGAACAGCTCCTCGTCCCCGAGCAAAAGCCAGAAGCCGTGTTTGGATATGTTGCTGACTTCAACCGGGGAAGTGCTTATGCCAGGCACTGAGGATGTCATCTTGATGCTCCTGCACTAGTCGAAGTGCTTCGTTAATTTCACGCTGCGAAAAGCCGACATTCTGCGCAAGTTCAATTGCAGGTTCGAGCCAGAACTTGGCCTCGCCGTTTTGACCGTGGACATGCACATGCATTCTCGACTCTTCGCGAGAGAAGAAATAAAAACGAAAGCCGCCCTCGCGAAACACTGTCGGACTCATGCTCGAAATGATACGCGCACTGCAGCTGAATTGAAACGGCGGGGACCAAGTCTTCCCTCCTGCACGTACCACCGGCAATCCCCCGGAAACCCTTGCCAGTTCAGCCTTTCCAGGCTATCACCCTCAACGCCCGCCCACGCCCATCAGCGCAAAATTGGCCTTGAACACACTGCTGCCCGGCTCCGCCCATTCGAGCACGGCGTCAAAGTGGTTGCGAGCGGCGAGCACGAAGAGATCGGCCCCATTGCCCTGCCCGCGCCAGTACTCGGCCACCTCGTGGCTTTGCCGCCGGTAATCCGGCGTTTCCTTTTCGCCCACCGCCACCAGCATGGGGCAGCGCACTTTCACGCGCGCACCGCTGCGCAACAGCGACACCTCGGCGACCTGCGTGGCATCGAGATTGAGGGTTTCGTTGCGAAAGGACAGGCGCACCGGCTCAAGATCGCCAAGGCCGCTCATGAAGGTGGCGCTCTTGATGATGTCCTCTGGCAGACCGAAGTCTTTCACCCAGTCTGTCATCAGCGCCTGGCCGACGAGGTTGGCACCCGAGGAATGGCCGGCGATGTGCATGCGGTCCGGGTCGCCACCGCGGGCGGCCATGTTGGTGTGCAACCAGGCGAGCACGCGGCGTACCTGCGCGCCCATGGCGGGAATGGTGGTGGCGGGCACCAGCGTGAAATCGGGCACCACCAGCGTCACGCCGGCCGCGACAAAAGCCGGCGCGGCAAAGCCGCTGTCGTCCTTTGACAGCGCGCGCCAGTCGCCGCCGTGAAAAAACACCATTACCGGCGCATCGGCCTGCGCCGCCGGATAGATGTCGAGTTTTTCATCGACACCGTCGCCGTAACTCAGGTTTTCAACACACTTGAGCGTGCGCTTGGCGGCCAGAGTCTGTTCAGCGTATTGCCGCGTGAAAACGGAAAAATCGGCCACCGTGCCGCGGCTGTTGTACTGCGCATCGAGCTCGGTCTGGTCGAGATCGCGCCAGACCTTGGCCGCGGCCATGCTTACTCCGCCTTGGCACCGGAGATTTTTATCGCGCGCGCATTGCGCTGGCTGTCGGTGACAAGGAAGGCGGTGAATTCCTCCGGCGTGTTGGCGACCAACTCATAGCCCTTGGCGACAACCTCCTTCTGGTTGAACTCGGGCTCCTTGAGCATTTTTACCACCTCGGCGTTGAGCTTCATCACCACCTCTCGCGGCGTGCCGGCAGGGGCGAACAAACCGAACCAGGCATTGGCGGGCACCTCGGGGAAACCCCCTTCAGTGAAGGTCGGCACCTCGGGCAACATGAAGAGGCGGCTTTTGCCGCCAATGGCAATGGCCTTGAGGCGGCCGCCTTTGATATGGGCGATGGACGAGGCCGCACCAGAGAAGGTCAGTTGAACCTCGCCTGCGATGGCTGCGGGCACCGCCTGCGGTATGCCTTTGTAGGGCACATGCACGATGTCCATGCCGGCCTGGCTTTTCAACATCTCCATCGCCAGGTGCGGCTGGCTGCCGCTGCCATAGGAGGCGTAATTGAGCTTGCCCGGATTGGCCTTGGCGTAGGCGATCAGCTCCTTCAGGTTGTTGGCCGGCACCGCGGCGTTGGCGAGCAGCAACTGGTTGAGCAGCACCATTTGCGTGATCGGCGCGAAATCTTTCACCGGGTCGTAGGGCAGCCTGGCGTACAAGTGCGGGTTGACCGAGATGGTCGAGTCGGTGGTGACCATCAGGGTGTAGCCGTCGGGCGCGGCTTTGGCCAAGCCCTCGGCCGCCACAATGGTGCCAGAGCCGGGCTTGTTCTCTATCACCACCGGCTGACCCCAGCGCTGCGACAACTGGTTGCCAATGGCGCGCGAAATGAGATCGATACCGCCGCCTGCCGGATAAGGCACGATGATGCGTATGGTTTTGTTCGGGTAGGCCTGTACTGAGCCCGTCGAAGTGGCCTGCGCGTGGACGACAATGGAGCAGGCCATCAGGCAGGCCGCGGCAATCAATCGATGAAACGGCATTTTCATACTCCTGAAGATCAAAAATTTATTCTGTTATACGCTGGAAATGCCCGACTAGCGCCGGTTTCCAGTAATTTTCATGTCATTGCGAAGTCCCCTCCGGGGATAAACTTCGCGAAGCAATCTCGTGGTCAGCTATGGACCTCACGTTGATCGACGAGATTGCTTCGGCGCTTCGCGCCTCGCAATGACAGTATGCGCAGAGCACGCGGGCGGTTCGCACCTGCCTATTGGTAAACAACCTGCACGTTCTCCGGCCGCAGCCAGTCGTTGAGCGACTGCAACAGCCTGTCCTCGAGCTTGACCTTCCAGTCATCACCCAGTCGCAGCTCGACCATGGCGCCGCCGTTGTTGTAGCAGACGGCCACAACACAGCCGCCGTCGCCGCTCTTGCGATAAGGCGTGAGCAGGGTCTTCAACTTGGCTGCCGCGGCTTTGCCGGCGCGCGAAGCCTCGCCATTGAGCGACAGCCTGACGCCGCGCGCATACAGCGCCCGCGCCTCGCCAAAGTCGAGAATTTTTTCCGCCGTCACGCGCAACTGGCTCTCGCCCTCGCCGCGCGGAATATTGCGCACCTTGACGTTGGCGATGAGCACCGCGCCATCCTTGATCTTGTCGCGATACAGGTCGTAGACCTCGTTGTAGACAACGATCTCCTGCCGCCCCGTGTCATCGGAAAGTTCGAGCACCATCATGCGGCCCGACTGGGTCTTCATAGCGCGCATGGTTTCGACAAACCCGGCGATGGTCGCCTCGCCGCCGCCGTAGCCGCCGCCCGCCATGCCGGGGAGCTGCGCCAGTTTCGCGCGCACGAAGCATTCGATGTCGGTCTTGAAGCTGGTGAACGGATGCCCGGACAAATACTGCCCCAGACTGGTTTTCTCTTCGGCCAGCTTTTGCAGGTCGCTCCAGCGCGGCGCGGCGATCATTTGCGGCTTGTGCTCGTCTGGCCCGCCATCGGCGCTGCCGTCACCAAAGAGGCTCACCTGGTTGGCGTTGCGCTCACGCTGCTCGGCCGCCTCGAGCGCGATGCCCACCGAGGCGAGCATGCTGGCGCGGTTGTCGTCGATGCCGTCAAAGGCGCCGGCGCGCACCAGCGCCTCGACGGCGCGGCGGTTGACCTGGCGCTTGTCCACGCGCTCGCAAAAATCGAACAGGCTCTTGAACGGCCCGTCTTGCTCCCGCGCCTTGATGATGGCCACCACGGCTGATTCACCGGTGCCCTTGACAGCGCCGAGCCCGTAACGGATGGTCTTTGCATCCACCGGCGCAAAGCGGTACTCGCCGCTGTTGATATCGGGCCGCAGCACTGTGAGGCCGCAGCGTTCGCGCGCGTCGTTGTAAAGATCGCGCACCTTGTCGGTGTCGTCCATGGCGGCGGACATGTTGGCCGCCATGAACGCCGACGGATGGTGCGCCTTGAAATAAGCGGTTTGATACGCAACGAGGGCGTAGGCGGCGGCGTGCGACTTGTTGAAGCCGTAGCCGGCGAATTTTTCCATCAGGTCGAAAATTTCGTCGGCCTTGTCAATGCTCAGGCCGTTCTTTGCCGCCCCGTCGCGGAACAGGCCGCGGTGCTCGGCCATTTCCTCGGCTTTTTTCTTGCCCATGGCCCGACGCAGCAGGTCGGCGCCGCCTAGCGAGTAAGCGCCGATGATCTGCGCCATCTGCATCACCTGCTCCTGGTAGACCATGATGCCGTAGGTCTCGGAGAGAATGGTCTCCACGCGCGGATCGGGATACTTGAAGGCGCGCCCGTGTTTGCGGTCGCAAAAATCCGGAATCAGCTCCATCGGGCCCGGCCGGTACAGCGCAACCAGCGCAATGATGTCACCAAAGCGGTCGGGTTTGGCGCGCTTGAGCAGTTCGCGCATGCCCTGCGATTCGAATTGGAACACCGCGCCGGTGTTGGCCGTCGCAAACATCCGATACGACTCGCGATCGTTGAGGGGCAGCTTCTCGAGAACGATATCCGAGGCCGGATCGAGCCGCTTGATGTAACGCTGAGTCCAGTCAAGGATGGTCAGCGTGGTCAGCCCGAGGAAATCGAACTTCACCAAGCCGACCGCCTCGACATCGTCCTTGTCCAGTTGCGACACCACGCTGGTCGACCCCTGCGCCGCGTACACCGGGCAAAAATCAGTGAGCTTGCCCGGCGCGATCAGGACGCCCCCGGCGTGCATACCGACGTTGCGCGTCAGTCCCTCTAGCTGGCTGGCCAGTGCCAGCAGCTCGCGCGTGTCCTCTTCGTTGTCTTCACGCTCGGCCAGGCGCGGCTCCATCTCGCGCGCCATTTGCAGCGTGATCAGCTTGCCCGGCTGGAAGGGAATGAGCTTGGCCAGTTCGTCGGTGCGGGTGTAACCCCACTCCATGACGCGGCCGACATCGCGCACGACGGCCTTGGCCGCCATGGTGCCAAAAGTGGCGATCTGCGAAACCGATTCGCTGCCGTATTTGTTGCGCACGTACTCGATAACGCGGTCGCGGCCCTCCTGGCAAAAATCAATGTCGAAGTCGGGCATCGAAACGCGCTCGGGGTTGAGGAAACGCTCGAACAGCAGGTCATAGGCCAGCGGATCAAGGTCGGTGACACCGAGCGAATAGGCCACCAGCGACCCGGCGCCCGAACCGCGCCCCGGACCAACCGGCACACCGTTGTTCTTGGCCCAGTTGATGAAATCGGCGACGATCAGGAAGTAGCCGGGAAAGCCCATCTGGATGATGGTCTTGGTCTCGAACGCAAGGCGGTCGCGGTAGCGCTGCTCCTGCTTGGCCCGCTCCACAGGATCGGGGTAGAGCTGAACAAGGCGTCTGACGAGGCCGTCCTCAGCGGACTTTACAAGGTAGTCGTCGAGACCGCTGCCATCGGGCGTTGGAAACAAAGGCAGCTTGGGATTGCCCAGTTCCAGTTCGAGGTTGCAACGGCGCGCGATCGCGACGGCGTTGGCCAGCGCTTCGGGAACATCCTTGAACCATTCAGCCATCTCGGCCTGGCTGGAAAAATAGGCCAGGCGCGAGAAATTGCGCGGGCGGCGCTGGTCCGCTAGCAGCTGGCCCTCGGAGATACAGACGCGCGCCTCGTGGGCGATAAAATCGTCCGGACGCACGAACTGCACCGGATGGGTCGCCACCACGGGCAGGCCCAGCTTTGCGGCGAGCGCGATGGCACCCGCGATATAGGCCTCGGTGTGCTGCGCGCCGGCGCGCTGCAATTCGAGGTAATAGCCGCCGGGAAACATCGCCGCCCATTCGCCGGCAAGTCTGGCGGCCAGCGCGTTGTTGTTCTGGATGAGCGCCATGCCGACATCGCCGTGCAAGGCCGCCGACAGGGCGATGAGCCCGCAAGATCCCTCGCCTTTGGCGAATTCCTCGGCAAACCATTCACGACGTATTTCAGCGCGGCCGCGGTGCTGGTTGGACAGCCAGGCGCGCGACAACAGCCGCGACAACTGCAGGTAGCCGGTGCGCGAACGACACAACAGCAGCAGGCGCGAGGGCTTGTCGCGCTCGGCCTCGTTGGTGATCCACACATCGCAGCCGACGATGGGCTTGACGCCGGTCTTGCGTGCCGCCTTATAGAACTTGACCATGCCGAACAAGTTGGACAGGTCGGTGATGGCCAGCGCCGGCATACCGTCGAGCGCCGCGCGCGAGACGACATCATCGATGCGTACAATGCCATCGGAGACCGAAAATTCGGTGTGCAGGCGGAGATGGACGAACTGAGGGGCGGGCATGGTGCGGATGTCGGGGCGAGCCCGATTCTAGCACCGACTCCCTCGCTTCCCGACCCCGCCCGCACCCCAATCAATGCGCCTGAAAACCCGCGTCCCTATTGGCTTTTCAGGCCGTTGCTTGGGGGAAAATTTCACCGTTTGGCCGGTCTTATTTCGTATCGGTAGCCGATTTTCAGCCCCGCAGGCGCTTTCCGCCAGCGCCGCCAGCCCGGCGGCCAGGGCACATTCAAATCGCCGCTCCCAAATGGCCGTCTGGCGTATCCGCTGCACTGGGGCAAACCGTACTCCGACGGGGTCATAGGGGCACGCATCGCGGCGAACCCGATGCCGTTTTATCGTCGCCCTCGTCGCCCAGCACCGCGCGCCACGCCGCCAGCTTTTCTCCGAACGACTTCGCCGCATGCGCCGGGCTGGTGGAGGGCAGGCGCAGATAACGCAGCGGCCGTTCGGGCCCCAGATCAAGCCCTGGCAGCACATGCCGGCGGAAGCTCTCCTCCGCCTTGGCGCCGTTGAAGAAAACACGCGTGATGCACCGGTGAACTTGGAAAAACCGGTTGAAATCGTTGGGCTCCAACGAGGACTCGTCGATATTGGAGTCGAGGCTGCCCGGGCGCACGCAGGATTCGAGCACATCCCACAACGCGATGCCGCGGGCCTTGAGCAGCGCGGTTCTGGAACGGTAGGCCATGTCAGGACCGGCACCGACAAGCTCGCCCATGATCGGCCAGAACAAATTGCGCGGATGGGCGTAGTAACGCGCGGCGCGCAGCGAGGCCTCTCCAGGCATGCTGCCGAGTATCAACAATCTTGCACGCGCGTCAGCGACACAGGAAAAACTACTGACCCGCGCTTCGGGTGCTTCAATCTTGTGCGATGTCATGCCGCAATGTCATGCCGTAATGTCATGAAATAAGGTGCGCCGGTATTGCTGTGCGCCCGGGTGTGATGTGACTGCAGACAATCGCGATGATAGCCGGCGTCCGGCCGTCGTGCGCGCCAGGGGTATAATGCGCGCCGCCATGGACATCCTCAACGTCGCCGCCTACAAGTTCACCGAACTCGACGGCCTCCCAGCCTTGCGATCCGAATTGCGCCAACAGGCGCTTGACGCCGGATTGAAGGGCACCATCCTGATCGCACCCGAGGGCATCAACCTGTTCCTCGCCGGCCTCAGTAGCGAACTGGAGGGCTTTCTTGCGCGGCTGCTGGCCGACGCGCGCTTCGCCGGCATGCCGGTGAAAAAAAGCCTGTCCGCCGAACAACCCTTCAACCGCATGCTGGTGAAGATCAAGCGCGAGATCATCACCATGAAGCGCCCTGACATCAACCCGGCCGTGATGCCGGCACCGCGACTCGCCCCGACCACGCTCAAAGCCTGGCTTGACGAAGGCCGCGAAGTGGTGCTGCTCGACACGCGCAACGATTTTGAGGTGGGGCTGGGCACGTTTGAAAATGCCCTCGACCTGAAGATCACCTCCTTTGGCGATTTTCCCGCAGCGGTGGCGCGACTCGAACTAGCCGGCAAGACGGTGGTGAGCTTTTGCACCGGCGGCATACGCTGTGAAAAAGCCGCGCCGCTGCTCATCGCCAACGGCCTGCGCGACGTCTATCAGCTCGAGGGCGGCATACTGAAGTACTTCGAGGATTGCGGCGGCGCGCACTGGCGCGGCGAGTGCTTCGTGTTCGACAAACGCGTCGCACTCGGATCCGACCTGCAGGAGACCGGCACCACGCAGTGCTACGCCTGCCAGGCGGTGGTGTCTCCCGAGGAACAGCGCTCGGACGAATACGTCCTGGGCGAATCCTGCCCCCACTGCAAGACGAAATCCATCCGGCTATCTGCATGAATGCCGAGGCGACGGCTGCGGCCGCACGCGTCGCAGCCCGGCAAAAATCCCTCGCCATCGCCGCGCTGCTAATAGGTGCGGCGGCCATCGCCTTCGCGCCGATATTCGTGCGCCTGTCCGACACCAGCCCCACCGCGAGCGCGTTTTGGCGCGTGGCGCTGTCGATCATCCCTCTGTGGCTCTGGGTGTTCGCGTCCGAACGCGGACGCGGCGCCAAGCCGGCACAGCCACTGCCCTGGAAGGCGCTGATCCTTGCCGGCCTGTTCTTTGCCGGCGACCTGGCGGTCTGGCACGTCTCCATCCGCTTTACCTCGGTCGCCAATTCCACCCTCGAAGCTAATTTTGCGCCGCTGTTTGTCACGCTAGGCGCGTGGCTGCTGTTCCGGCAAAAGGTCTCGCGCCTTTTTCTGCTGGCGCTATGCGTGACGCTGGCCGGCGGCGCCCTGCTGATCGGACCGAACATCGGCGGCAATGACAAGGCCCTGCTAGGCGACGCCCTGGGGCTGCTCACCGCCGTGTTTTACGCCGGTTATTTTCTGGCGCTCAAATCGGCCACCAGCAGCGCATCGACCGCGCGCATCATGGCCGTGAACACCTCGGTCGCAGCACTGCTGCTGCTGCCTTACGCCTTGCTCACGGCCGACATTTTTATGGCGCAGAACTTTAACGGCTGGCTTCTGCTCGCCGGCCTCGCGCTGATTCCGCACGTCGCCGGCCAGAGCCTCATCGCCTACGGCTTCGCCCACCTGCCTGCGTCGTTCTCCTCGGTAAGCCTGCTGCTGCAGCCGGTTCTGGCGGCGATCTACGCCTGGGCGCTGCTCGGGGAGAGCATGGGGCCGCTGCAAATGGCCGGCGGCTGCGTGGTCTTGCTGGGAATTTACCTGGCCAAGCGTGGCAGCTGAGTCCTGGCGCGGGACGGCGCACCGATCACTTATTTAAGCTGAGAGCGGCACCTTTGCAATGGCGGCCATGTATGTGTTGCCGCCTTGTGCGATGTTGGTCATGAGGTCTTTGACTCCGGCTGGCTTGGGCTTGGGCTTGGGCCCGCGTCCAGGCGGAGGCGATCTGCGTACGCTCTTCCCCCACGGCTTGATCGAGTTGCTGCACGCTCAAGCCCAAAACGGCACAGGCGTCCCGGCCGCGCGCGAGCGGCTCCTTGGCGAGCCGATCGGTTTTTTCCTGCTCAATGCGCCTTGCGCGGCGCGGGAAAATGGCTGCTGTAACTACCCATGCGATAAGTAAAGCAATCGAGCAGAACCGGCGTGCCGCCGGCGGCAATGCCGCGTCCATGCAGCGCAGCGTCGTAACTGCGCGCGCATCGTTACCCTCGACTTCCAGGCAGTTGAAGCCATGGGGTTCAAAGTAAGCGCGCATTTCACGCTGCACGCGCATCTTCGGCCAGTATTGCGAAGCCTGGTATCTGTTGTTCTCGCAGGCCAGTATGAAGGGCGGCTTCCAGATCCCGGCGAGGTTTAGCGTTTCGTGCAAGCCCCCCGCCCGTTAAACGACGACTGTCTGGGCCTCGCCCACTGCGCGAGCGCGGATGCTGCCAATGCGGTACGCCGCCTCACCCGCAGCGCTCAGCAGACTGATGGCGGCGGCGGTGTCGCGCTCGGCGACCACCACGACCATGCCGATGCCGCAATTGAACACGCGATGCATTTCGGCATCGGGTACACCACCTTCTTTTTGCAGCCAGTCGAACAGCGGCGGGCGCGGCCAAGCCGATTTTTTCAGCTCGGCGGTGACCCCCTCGGGCAGCACCCGCGGCACGTTCTCGACCAGACCACCGCCGGTGATGTGCGCCATGCCTTTCACCGGCAAGGCCTTGATCAGCGCCAGAAGCGGCTTGACGTAAATGCGTGTTGGCGCCAGCAGCACATCGGCCAAGCTGCGACCGTAAAGCGCTTTGGGCGGGGCGGTATCGCCGGAGCTCATGAAACTCGAAAAGTCGGCATTGAGGTCCGGTTTGGCGCGCTCAATGATCTTGCGCACCAGCGAGTAGCCGTTGGAATGCGCGCCACTGGAGCCAAGCCCCAGCACCACGTCGCCGGGCGCGATGGACAGCCCGGTGATGATTTCGCTTTTTTCGACCGCACCCACGGCAAATCCGGCCAGGTCGTATTCGCCGTCCGGATACATGCCCGGCATCTCGGCGGTCTCGCCACCGATTAGCGCGCAACCGGCCTGCTCGCAGCCTTGGGCGATGCCCTTGATGACGTCGGTGGCCGCCGGCACATCGAGTTTTCCGCAGGCGAAGTAATCAAGAAAGAACAGCGGTTCCGCGCCCTGCACCAGGATATCGTTAACGCTCATCGCGACCAGGTCTATGCCGACCGTGTCGTGGCGGCCAAGCTGAAAGGCCAGCTTGAGCTTGGTGCCGACCCCGTCAGTCCCGGTCACCAGCACCGGCTCGCGAAAGCGCTTGCCGATCTCAAACAAGGCGCCGAAGCCGCCGATGCCGGCCAGCACCTCCGGGCGCATGGTGCGCTTGGCAAAAGGTTTGATCGCCTCGACGAGGGCATCACCGGCATCCATGTCGACGCCGGCGTCACGATATGTAATTGGGGTAGTCAAAGAAGGTAGAATCTGGGTCGGTTACGGAATCAGGGAACGCATGCCCTGCTCTTTCCTGACACGGTGCCCCGAAAACACAAGGCAATCCGTCTCAGACTGCGTGATCACTTCACGATTTTTTCTGAACCAAGAGCGCAAAATGCGGCGCCGTTTAGTATTCAAGGCAAAATTTTACTCGAAATGCAGCCCCCTCGCCTGACCGGCCCGGTGAACCCCCTTTACAGCGACTGATGTCCGAACAACTCGTCCTCGCACTCGCGCCGCCTCCGGCACCCACGCTCGACAATTTCGTACGCGGGCGCAACGGGGACGCCGTACTCGCGGTGCTCGACTTTCTCGCCGGACGCGAGCCCTGCCTTTACCTATGGGGGACGCCCGGCAGCGGTCGCAGCCACCTCCTTCGCGCCACCGTCACCGCTGCCGCGGCAGCCGGCAAACCCGCGCAGATGGCCGTCGCGCCGCGGCTTGCCGCCCACGAGCTTGTCGACGCGGCCTGGCTGGCGGTAGACGATGTCGCGCTGCTCGATGATCTGGACCAGATCGAACTGTTTGACGTTTTCAACCGCATTCGCGCCCGGCCCGGCGGGGCATTCATCGCCTGCGGCGACCGTCCGGCGGCGCAGTTGCCCCTGCGCGAGGATTTGCGCACCCGGCTCGCTTCTGGCGTAACGCGCCAGGTCCACGCGCTGTCGGATGAAGAAAAAGCCGCCGCCCTCGCCGCAGCGGCGAAGGAGCGGGGACTGAAAGTGTCCGATGAGATCGTCGCCTACGTCCTGACACACGTGCGGCGCGACATGGGCACGCTCACCGCCGTACTCGATGCGCTGGACCGCAGTTCGCTCGCGCTGCAGCGCCAGATCACCCTGCCGCTTGCGCGCGACACCATCAAACAACTCAAACTATGAGCACAGACCTGATTCTTTTCGATCTGGACAACACGCTTCTCTCGGGCGACAGCGACCATAGCTGGGCGCAATTTCTGATCGAAACAGGCGTTCTGGACGGGGCAAGCTACGCAGCGCGCAACGATGCGTTTTACGCGCAGTACAAGGCCGGAACCCTAAATATCTACGAATTTCTCGAATTCCAGCTCGCACCGCTGGCGCAACACCCGCGCAAGCGGCTCGACGAGTGGCACGCCCGTTTCATGCGCGAAAAAATCCTGCCCATCATCACACCCGCCGCGCGCGCCCTGGTCGCCGGGCATCTGGCCGACGGCAGCCTGTGCGCGGTGGTAACCGCAACCAACGATTTCGTCACCGCCCCGATTGCGCGCGAATTCGGCATTCCCCATCTCGTCGCCACGCGCGCCCAGATCTGCGATGGCGCCTACACCGGCAAGCCCGAGGGCACACCGTGCTTTCGCGAAGGCAAGTTGGTGCGTGTCGACCAATGGCTGGCGGGCCTGGGCAAAAACTGGCATACGTTCGCGCAAAGCCGCTTTTACAGCGACTCGCACAACGACCTGCCCCTGCTTGAGCGGGCCAGCCAGCCGGTGGTGGTTGACGGCGATGACACGCTGCGCGCCATCGCAGAAAAACGCGGTTGGCCGCAAATCAGCCTGCGATGAGCGCAAGCGCCGCCGCCGCCCCCACCCTCAGCCCACCGGGCCGATACGCCCGATTGCGGTATGATTCGCCGCACCCCGGGCTTGCTCCCGGGCGGCACCCATCGACCGCACCGGAAACCTCTTGATCAAGCGCTTTATCCGCCGCGTATTGCGGCTAGATTCGACCACCCAACCGGAAACCATCCCGTTCAAACGCCACGGCATCCAGGCCGAGAGCCTGAGCCGCGGTGCGCGCCAGGTCTGCCAGACGCTGCAGGCAAAGGGCTACCAAGCCTACGTCGTGGGCGGCGCTGTGCGCGACCTGCTGCTTGGCGTCAAACCCAAGGATTTCGACGTCGCCACCGACGCCGACCCTGAAGAAGTGCACAAACTTTTCCGCCGCTCCCGCCTGATCGGACGCCGCTTCAAGATCGTTCACGTCATGTTTGGCGAGGAGACCGTGGAAGTCTCGACCTTTCGCGCCGGCACGGGCGGCGAGGCTGACGAGCACGGCCGTGTGCTGCGCGACAACGTTTTTGGCAACCGCGAGCAGGACGCCGCGCGGCGCGACTTCACCTGCAACGCCATGTATTTCGACCCCACCGAGCTGACGGTGTTCGATTACCACCGCGGCTACAAGGACGTGCAGGGGAAAACCGTGCGTATCATCGGCGATGCACGCCTGCGCTATCGTGAAGACCCGGTGCGCATGCTGCGCGCAGTGCGCTTTGCAGCCAAGCTTGGCTTTCATATCCACGCGCAAACGAGCGCGCCTATCCGCGAACTGGCGCCGCTGCTCGAAAACGTGCCGGCCGCGCGCATGTTCGACGAGATGCAAAAACTGCTGTTGTCCGGACACGCGGTGGCCTGCCTCAAGCGGTTGCGCTCGGAAGGGCTGCACCATGGCGTATTGCCCATGCTCGATGTGATTCTCGAACAGCCCATGGGCGAGCGCTTTGTCATGCTGGCGCTGGCGCAGACCGACGAGCGCGTGCGTGAAGACCGGCCCGTTTCGCCCGCCTTCCTCTTTGCCTCCCTGCTCTGGCACGAGGTGCTCGCCTCCTGGACCGCCGCCAAGGGACGCGGCGAGCGCCCCATCCCCGCGTTGCACGACGCGATGGATAGCGTGCTCGCCCTGCAGACTGACAAGCTCGCCATCCCGCGCCGCTTTACCGCGATGATGAAAGAGATCTGGATTCTGCAGCCGCGTTTCGAGCAGCGCTCCGGACGCCGCCCCCATGCGCTGCTGGCGCAGGAGCGTTTTCGCGCCGCCTATGATTTTCTCGAACTGCGCGCGCAAAGCGGCGAGGTTCCGACCGAGCTTGCCGAATGGTGGACCGAATTCCAGGATGTCACGCTGGAGCGGCGCGAAGACATGCTGCAACCCCAGAGCGATGGCGATCATCCGAAACGCAAACGCCGTCGCCGCAAACCCGGCGCAGGCGCGTCCGCGCAGGGAAACGCCGACTCGCAGTGAGCGCGGTGCGCTGTTACGTCGGCTTGGGCGGCAATATCGGCGAGGTGCGGCAAACACTGCATTCGGCACTAGCCGCACTGGGGGGCATTCCCGGCACATACCTGGTTCGCGCATCGTCATTGTGGCGCACCGCCCCGCTCGGCCATTCCGACCAGCCCTATTTCATCAACGCCGTGGCCGCGCTCGAGAGCACCCTTGCCCCGCAGGCCCTCCTCGATGCGCTCCTCGCCCTGGAGCAGCGCTTCGGCCGCACACGCAGTTTCGCCAATGCCCCGCGCACATTGGACCTTGACCTGCTGCTGCACGGCGCCGCCATCGTCATTGAGCCCTGCCTGGCCCTGCCCCACCCGCGCATGCACGAACGCGCCTTCGTGCTGGCACCACTGATCGAAATCGATCCAGACTGCATCATTCCCGGGCACGGTCGCGCCGCCGACTGCCTGGCGCGCATCACCGGACAGCCCATCGAAAAACTGGGAATATGATGTCATTCCTGTCCTTCAACATCGCGCTGATCTTGCAGACCAGACTACTGCCAGCACTGTCCACTATTTTCATGACCTTCGCCATGTACGCACACTTCAAGGACCGGTCGACCAAGCCCTTGTACCTCGCCGCCTTCGCCTCCTGGGGCATCGCACTGTTCGAATGCCTGCCGCAGGTGCCGGCCAATCGCATCGGCCACACCTAGCTTTCCCTGCCACAGCTGAAAATAATGCAAGACGCGATCACCTGGCGGTGTTCGTGCCTTTTGCGCTGTTCCACATGCAACAATCGCTCAAGCTAGACTATCTCTTGGCCGCCTTGTGTATCATGGGCGCCGTCTACTTCATATTTCGCTCCCGATCGCAGAACAAACCCGGCGCCGCCATCGTGCGACACCATCCCGTTCCGGATAAAAAGTCGTGCCCCTTTCCAAATTCAAATACATCGTCGTCGAAGGACCGATAGGCGTGGGAAAAACCACGCTGGCGCAGCGCCTCGCGGCGAGGCTGGACAGCGGGTTGCTCCTCGAGCGTCCGGAGCAGAACCCGTTTCTCGCCCGTTTCTACCAGGACATGGTGCGGTACGCGCTGCCAACGCAGCTATTTTTCCTGTTCCAGCGCATCAACCAGTTGCGCGACATGAAGCAGCGCGACATGTTCGAGAAGTCTACCGTGTCGGATTTTCTTTTCGACAAGGATCCGCTGTTTGCGCGCCTGACACTCAACAACGACGAGTTCGTGCTCTACCAGCAAATCTACGATACGCTCAAGCCGCAGGCACCGAACCCCGATCTGGTGATCTACCTGCAGGCCAATCTGGACACCCTGCAAGAGCGCGTGAAACGGCGCTCCGCCGATTATGAACGCCCCATCACGCCGGAATACCTGGCGCTGCTGGCGGAAAGTTACAGCAAGTTTTTTTACCACTATGACAGTGCGCCGGTGCTCATCGTCAATTCCGAGCGTCTCAACTTTGTCGATGACGCCGCCGACTTCGACCTGCTGGTGCAACGCATCGGCGCCATGCGCGGCCAGCGCGAGTTCTTCAACCTGGGGAGTTAGACCATGAACCGGATCACACTCGCCGCACTGCAAAAGCTGCGCGATGAAAAAACCCCGATAGCCACCCTCACCGCCTATGACGCGAGCTTCGCCGCGCTGATCGATGAGGCCGGCATCGAATGCATACTCATCGGCGACTCGCTGGGCATGGTCGTGCAGGGCCATGACTCGACGCTGCCAGTCACACTCGATCACATGATCTACCACACCGCGTGCGTTGCACGCGGCGCGAAGCACGCCTTCATCGCCGCCGACCTGCCCTTTGGCAGTTACCAGGTTTCACCGCAGCAGGCCTTCGAGAGTGCGGCAAAACTCATGGCCGCGGGCGCGAACATGGTGAAAATCGAGGGCGGGATGGAAATGGTCGAGACCGTGCGCTTTCTCGTCAGCCGCGGCGTGCCGGTGTGGGCGCACATCGGACTGCAGCCCCAGTCAGTCAACCAGCTCGGCGGCTACCGCGTACAGGGAAAAAGCGTCGAAGCCGAGACGCGCATCCTGGCCGAAGCGGCCGCGCTTGAGGCCGCCGGGGCGGGCATGCTGCTGCTCGAGGCCGTTCCGGCAACGCTCGGCAAAGCCGTCACCATGGCGGCCCACGTACCAACCATAGGCATAGGCGCGGGCCCGGATTGCTCCGGCCAGGTGCTGGTGTTGCACGACATGCTGGGCGCCTTTCCCGGGAAAAAAGCGCGCTTCGTCAAAAATTTCATGCAGGGTGCCCCGTCCATCGCCGGCGCGGTGCGCGACTACGTAGCCGAGGTCAAGGCACACCGTTTTCCCGCCGCCGAGCACTGCTTCTAGAACGCCGTGCAGGTCCTCCACACCATCGCCGCGACCCGCGCGGCGCTTGCCGGCCGGCGCGTGGCCTTTGTGCCAACCATGGGCAATTTGCACGAGGGGCACATCGACCTGATGCGGCTGGCGCGCGCCGGCGACGATTGCGATTGCGTTGCCGCCAGCATTTTCGTCAACCGTCTGCAATTTTCGCCGGGCGAAGATTTCGAGAAATATCCGCGCACCTTCGCCGATGACTGCGCCAAACTTGAGGCCGCCGGCGTCGATCTGCTGTTCGCACCGAACGAGAAGGAACTCTACCCCGAGCTTCAGGAATACCGTGTCGACCCGCCGGGTGAGGCACATCTGCTGGAGGGGGCGTTCCGACCGGGATTATTTCGCGGCGTAGCCACGGTCGTGCTCAAACTGTTCAACATCGTGCAACCGCGGGCCGCGGTCTTCGGCATGAAGGACTACCAGCAACTCATGATCGTGCGCAACATGGTGCGCCAGTTTGCGCTGCCAATCCGCATCATTCCGGCGCCGACCGTGCGCGCGGCGGACGGCCTGGCGCTGTCCTCGCGCAACGGCTACCTGACAGCCACCGAGCGTACCGAGGCGGCGCGAATGTATCGCATGCTTACGGAACTGGGCGCGCGGATTGTTGCCGGCGACCGCGACTACCCCGCGCTGGAAGCCGAAGCCATGGAAAAATTCGTTCAATTTGAATGGAAACCGGACTACGTTGCGGTACGCAAACAGTCCGACTTGCAATCGCCATCCGCATCCGACCGGGCCTTGGTGCTGGTCACCGCCGCGACACTGGGTACAACGCGCCTCATCGACAATCTCGAAGTGACGGTACAAACCTAAAGAGCAAAGTCCCGACCTGGAAGCCTCTTGCCACGCGCGGCGCTGAAGTTCGCGGTGCTCACGCGTCACTGCTCAAGCTTCACATCACCTTGACGCAACGGCTGTGGGGACAATAAAGGGCAAGCGCCAAAGAGCCCATAGACACCAGACACAGGGACACCAGGCACAGGGCTTCGACACCACTCAAGGCATAAAAAAAGCAGCCGGCGACTGCTTTTTTATGCGGACACACAGCTTCAGGCAGGATAAGGCTCGAACATCAACTGCCCCACGGCACAACCGATCGCCTTGGCCATGGCGTCCATGCTCGCGTCATCAACAACTACCGGCATGAAATCGGC
>CAMDRY010000021.1 GCA_945906975.1 Bordetella parapertussis
AAGACGGCGTTTTACTACGTCGCGCTGCTGCTTTGCGGCGCCGGCATCTGGATGTTGAGACACATGCTGTTCTCACCCTGGGGCTATGCGCTGCGCGCCGGGCGTGATTCGCCGCTGCGCTGCGATGCCATCGGCATGGACCTCGCGCGCCTGCAATGGAGCGCCTTTGTCGTGGTCGGCATGTTCGGCGGTCTCGCCGGCGCCGTGTATGCGTTTTCCAAGGGCAGCATTTCGCCCGATGTCATGAGCATTGCGCGTTCGGTCGATGGCCTGGTGATGGTCTTGCTCGGCGGTGTGCAGACCCTTTCCGGGCCGGTGGTCGGTGCGGTGGTATTCACCTGGCTGCAGGACACCATCGCGCGCAACACCGATTATTGGCGCGCACTGCTTGGCTTGACCATCATCGTGCTGGTGCTGGCCTTCCCGCAAGGCATTGTCGGCTTCATCCGCTCGCGTTTTACCCGCCGGGAGGATACGTGAGCGCGCCGCAAGCAGAACGCTTGAGCGCACCACAAGGAGAACGCCTGAGCGTCCTGGCCGTGCAGGACCTGAAAAAGTCCTTTGGCGGCGTGCAGGCGGTGCAGGGGGTGAGTTTCAGCGTCGAGCCGGGCACGCTGCTGGCGCTGATCGGCCCCAATGGCGCCGGCAAGACCACTTGTTTCAACATGCTCAACGGCCAGCTCGCACCGGACTCGGGCAGCGTGAAAATCAACGGCATCGAGGTGGTGGGAAAAAAACCGCGCGAAGTCTGGCGCATGGGCGTGGGCCGCACCTTCCAGATCACCGCGACCTTCCCGTCGATGACGGTGCGCGAGAACGTGCAAATGGCCTTGTTGTCGTATCACCGGCGCCTGACCAATTTCTGGAAACAGGCGGCGGAGATGTATCGCGACGCAGCAGACAAGCTGCTGTCGCGCGTCGGTATGCTCGAGCAGGCCGAGCGTCCCTGTTCCATTCTTGCCTACGGCGATCTCAAGCGGGTTGAACTCGCCGTGGCCCTCGCCAATGATCCGCGCCTGCTATTAATGGATGAACCGACCGCCGGCATGGCACCGCAGGAGCGCATTGCGCTGATGGCCCTGACCGCGGAAATCGTGCGTGAGCGCGGTATTGCCGTGCTGTTCACTGAACACGATATGGACGTGGTGTTCGCCCACGCCGACCGCCTGATCGTCCTCAATCGTGGCCGCCTGATCGCCGCCGGCACCCCGGCCGAGGTGCGCAGCAATGCCCAGGTGCAGCAGGTCTATCTGGGGTCGAGGCACTGATGCTCAAGGCCGCCGGACTCAACACCTATTACGGCCAGGCGCACATCTTGTCCGACGTCGGACTTGAAGTCGGGCGCGGCGAAGTGGTGGTGCTGCTCGGGCGCAATGGCGCGGGCAAATCGACGACGATGAAATCCATCATGGGGCTGGCGCCGGCGCGTTCCGGCACGGTCAGCTTCATGGGCCAATCGATAGGCGGCCTCGCGCCCTTCCAGATCGCCAAGACGGGCCTGGGCTATGTGCCCGAGGACCGGCGTATTTTCACCGACCTCACGGTGATGGAGAACCTCGAGGTCGGCCGCCAGCCCAAGCGTGCCGGTGTGCCCGAGTGGACCGCGGAAAAGCTGTTCCGCCTGTTTCCCAATCTCGCTGAAATGAAAGACCGTCCCGGCGGCCGCATGTCGGGGGGGGAGCAGCAAATGCTGACCATTGCGCGCACGCTGATGGGCAACCCGCTGTGCATACTGCTGGACGAACCCTCTGAGGGGCTTGCGCCGGTGATCGTTGACCAGATGGTCGCCGCCATAGGCGAACTCAAGCGTGAAGGCGTGTCGGTGCTGCTGTCGGAGCAAAACCTGCATTTCGCCACTGAGGTGTCCGACCGCGCCTATATCATAGAAAAAGGCCGCATTCGTTTTTCCGGCACGATAGCCGAACTCAACGCCAACGAGGAGGTGCGCGCCACCTACCTCGCACTGTAAAGACGAATCATGGCAAAAATAGCGGGTATTGATGTGGGTGGCACCTTTACCGACCTCATCCTCATCGACGAAGTCACCGGCGAAGTGCGCCTGGCCAAGGTACCGACCACGGCGGACAACCAGGCCTTCGGCGTAATGGCCGCGCTGGAGCAGACCGGCGCCACCCTGGCCGAGCTGTCGGCCATCGTGCACGGCACCACCACCACGACCAACGCCATGCTGGAGCGCAAGATCGCCAAGGTGGGACTCATCACCACGCGCGGTTTTCGTGACGTGCTGGAACTGGGACGGCGCACACGCCCCACCGCCTACGGACTGACCGGCAGGTTCGTGCCCTTGATCCCGCGCGAGCTGCGCCTTGAGGTGACCGAACGCATGGACTGCGACGGCGAAGTGGTGACCGCGCTAGAGGAAGCAGAAGTGGCCGAGGCGGCGAAAAAGCTTATCGCCCTGGGCGCCGAATCAGTGGTCATCCATTTTCTGCACAGCTACATCAATTCCGCGCACGAGAAACGCGCGGCTGAAATCGTGCGCAACCTGTGGCCCAATCGTTACGTCACCGCAGGCCACGCCATAATTTCCGAGTACCGCGAATACGAACGGGGGGTGACGGCAACGGTCAACGCGGCGATCCAGCCTGTCTTGTCGCGTTACATCGAGCGGCTTCAGAACGAGCTCGCATCCAAGGGTTTCGGCAGCGAGCTGCTGGTGATGCAGGGTAATGGCGGCACCGTCGCATCGAGCATCGTCGCGGAGGTCGCGGTCAATACCGTGATGTCCGGGCCTGCATCCGGGGTGATTGCCGCCGCCTACACGGCGAGCCAGGCCGGTTTTCCCAACGTTGTCACCTATGACATGGGCGGAACCTCCAGCGATGTGGCGCTGATCCAGGGCGGCATGCCTCAGGTTTCCACCGAGCTTGAGCTCGAATACGCCATGCCCATCCATGTGCCCATGGTCGATGTGCACACCATAGGCGCGGGCGGCGGGTCGCTCGCGCATGTCGACGCGGCGGGCATGCTGCGCGTCGGGCCCGAGAGCGCGGGCGCGACACCGGGGCCGATTTGCTACGCGCGTGGCGGCGAGCGTCCGACCATCACCGATGCCAACCTGGTGCTGGGGCGGCTCAATCCGAAAAAGCTGCTGGCGGTGGAAAGTCCGGTGTCGATTGACTATGTCAGGAGGCAGATTGAACTCTACGTCGGCAAGCCGCTGGGTTTGCAGCCGGACAAGGCCGCCGCCGCCATCCTGCGCATCGCCAACGATCGTATGGCGGGGGCCATACGCATGGTCAGCCTGGCACGCGGGCACGACCCGCGCGATTTCGCGCTATTCGCCTTTGGCGGCGCAGGGCCCTTGCACGCGGCGGCATTGGCGCGGGAATTATCGATCCCCCGCGTGCTGATTCCGGCGCGTCCAGGCCTGACCAATGCCCTGGGCTGCGTTGCCGCCAGTGTGCGTCACGATTTTGTCCGCACCATAAACAAACCGCTGGGCGAAGTGGAGTCCGAAACAATAGGGACTATTCTAGAAGGGCAGATCGTCGAGGGTAAGGCCACCGTCGCGCGGGAGCGCGTGCAGGTGGAGGGTTTCGAAACGCTGCATCGGGCCGACATGCAATTCCAGGGCCAGAGTCACATTCTCTCGGTCGCCCTGCCGGAACTGGGCATCACTCGCGAGCAATTGCACAAGCTGTTCGAGGCCGCTTACTGGACACGTTTTGGCGTCGAACTTAAGGAGATTCGGCCTGTTCTGGTCAACCTGCATACGGCGGTCATCGGCAAGCGACGTCCGGTGTCGCTACTCGACCTGGCCAAAGGCGAGCCGCGCATCACGGTAAAGGATGCTGAAGTGGAGCGTCGCCAAGTGTGGTTCGAACAAGGCGGCTGGGTCGACACGCCGGTGTACCGGCGCGAATACCTTCCGCTGGAGGCAAACTTCAACGGACCGGCAATCGTTGAGCAACTTGACAGCACGACCGTGGTCGAACCTGGCAATACCGTCACCGTGGACAAACTCGGCAACCTGATTTTGAAAGTGACGCTATGAAGCAACTGGGACTATTGCTGACCATGACCGAGCCCACCCAGGAGATGGAGGAGGAATTTAACGCATGGTATGACACTGAACACATCGTGGAGCGTCTGGCCATACCGGGATTCATCTCGGCACGACGTTGGGTTTATCCCAGGGCCAAGCCTGGCAGCGGCAAGTATCTGGCGACCTACGAGCTGACCGGCACTGATGTGCTGACAGCCCCCGAATATCTTGCGCATGCCGGCGAACATTTCACGCCCTGGAGCAAGCGTTGTCTCGCTAAGGCGGTGCTGAATCGGCGCTGGGCGGCAAGCCAGACGTTGCCCGGAGACGCATTGCCGGCGCCGGAGGCCAGGGCGCTTATGGTGGCGATTGGCGATAGTCCGGCTGAGCACGAGCTTGAGTTCAATAAATGGTATGACGAAGAGCACGTCCCGATGTTGGCAAAAGTGCCTGGCGTGCTGCGCGCGCGGCGGTTTTTTTCCCCTGCAGGAAAGCCCCGCCACATTGCGCTCTACGAGTTATCGCAGGCCGACGTCACCCGAAGCGCGCCATGGCAGGAGGCTGTCGGCACACCCTGGTCGCAACGCATGATCGGCCTCACCGCCGGCAGCGACTGGTTTTTTCGTTGTTACGACGCTTACGGAGCATGAGCATGGCCAGATCCGTCATTGATCCAATCACGCTTGTCGTCATTCAAAACGGGTTGCAGCAGGTCTGCAACGAAATGGATCTGGCTTTCTGTCGTGCCGCGTTCAGTCCGGTCATATCCGAGGCGATGGACCGATCGGACGGCATTTATCATCGCGACAACGGTGAACTGATCGCCCAGGGGGAACTGGGCCTGCCGGTATTTGTTGGCACCATGCAGTTTTCCACCCAGGCGGTGATCGACGTGGTCAAGGCGCGCGGCACGCCGCTGCACGAGGGGGATATTTTTATCCTCAACGATCCTTACCTTGGCGGCACCCACCTCATGGACGTGAAATTCGTCAAACCGTTTTTTTACCAAGGCAAGCTGTTCGCCTGGTTGTCCAATACCGGCCACTGGCCCGACACCGGTGGCATGGTACCGGGCGGTTTTTCCGCCAACGCCACCGAGGTCGAGCAAGAAGGCCTGCGCCTGCCGCCCGTCAAGCTGTTCAAGCAGGGCCAACTTGACCAGGAAATCCTTGCGATCATACAGTCGAACATCCGCGTCGCCGACCAGCGCATCGGCGACATCAAGGCGCAGGCCGCGGCGCTTGCCATAGGCGAAAAGCGCCTGGCTGAAATGCTCGACCGATACGGCGCTGATCTCGTGGATGATGCGATCGTGGAACTCAAGGCGCGGGCCTCGCAGCAAATGCGTGCGTGCATCGCGACCATCCCGGATGGCAGCTATCGGGGGGAGGCTTTTGTTGATTCGGATGGCGTTGTTGACGCACCGCTGAAGATTGTCATGACCGTCACAAAAAAAGGCGACGGGCTGCATTTCGACATGAGCGGTTCCTCGCCGCCTTGCCGTGGGCCGATGAACAGTGTCATCGCCACAACCAAAAGTTCGATTTATCTTGCGATCAAGCATATTTTTCCGGACGTGCCCATCAACGCCGGCACCTTTGAGCCACTGGATATCGTCGAGCCGGAAAACACTTTTCTGTATGCACGCTATCCACGTCCGGTATCGGGTTGTGCCGCCGAAGTGAGCCAGCGCATCGCCGAGGCCGTGTTTGCCGCACTGGTCAAAGCCATGCCCGATCGCATGTTCGCGGCACCGGCCGGAACATCGGGTAATCTCTCCATCGGTGGTTACGACCCGAAGCGACAGCGTTCTTATGTGATGTATGTCATTTCTGGCGGTGGCTATGGTGGATCGCCGATAGGCGACGGTATTTCCAACGGCTGCTCGACCATTGGGATATCCAAGACCACGCCCATAGAAGTCATGGAGCAATACTACCCGGTGTTGTTCGAGGAATTTTCGCTGCATGAAGGTTCAGGTGGCCCGGGCGAACACCGCGGTGGATTTGGCGTGAATTACAAGATCAAGCTGCGTCGCGGCGAGGCACGCGCCTCGATGGTGATGGACCACGGACGAACCGGCCCGTTGGGCGCGCAGGGCGGCGGCGACGGAGGCCTGAATACGGTGGCGGTGTTGCAGGGAGGCAAAATCTATCACCCGCCGCATACATCCAAGGACCAGGACATCAGCATTAGCGCTGGCGACCGGATTGAGGTGTCCACACCGGGTGGCGGCGGATTCGGGCGGCCGTTCGCGCGTGATCCGCAGGCGGTGGCCAATGACGTCAGTCGCGGCTATTACACGCTACAACAGGCGCAGCAGTTCTTTGGTGTGAGTATCGCGGCCGATGGTTCGGTCGACGAGTCACAGACGGCACGGCGGCGCGCGGTCGTCTGAAAAGGCATAGGCGAATGCGACGGACGATTAATTTAATTTGGTTTTTTTCGTTCCTTGCTTGGTGCACCGTCAGGCCGGCTAATGCGCAGTCGTTTGCGGCAGAAGTGCTGCTGCGCGAGGCCGCGGGGAAAGGTGATATACCCTTGATCGGGCGGTTGCTGAAAGAAGGCGTCCGACCCGATGCAACTGAACCGCGTGGCGCAACGGCGCTGATTGCGGCGGCCTACCGCAATCAGACGGAGGCTGCGCGTGCTCTGATAGAAGCTGGCGCCGACGTCAATCGTCAGGACAGTTCGGGACAAAGTGCATTCCTGATTGCAGTTTCCAATGCCAATATTGATTTGGTCAAACTGGCCCTGCGGCGCGGCGCCAACCTGGATAGCCGTGACGGTGGCAACGCCAGCGCACTTATCCGTGCGGCCCGGCACGGGCACGGCGCGGTAACTCTGGAATTGTTGCGCGGTGGTGCGGAACTAAATCAGGTTACGCGCGCCGGCAGGACCGCGCTAATCGAAACCATTGTCATGGGCGACGGGGGGAGGCGACATGCAGACACTGTGCGGTTTCTCGTCAAGGCTGGCGCGGATCTGAGCATCCGCGATCATGCCGGTCTAAGCGCCTTGCAGCATGCACTGCAACGGGAGTTTCGCGAAATAGCCGCGATCCTGATCAGTGCTGGTGGTCGCTAGGCATACCGCCGTCCGGAGTGTCCTTGCAAGCACGTGACTGAAGCAAAAACATTACGCCGGATCCGCACCCTGTTAAGCTTATGTCCATGAAAAATTCCCCAGTCAAACCACGCCGCATCATCGTTGGTATTTCGGGCGCCTCCGGCGCGATTTACGGCATCCGCCTGCTGCAGACCCTGCGGGAAATTGGCGTTGAGACGCACTTGGTCATGTCCAAGTCGGCCGAGGTAACCATCACGGCTGAAACCGATCTGAAAATCAAGGATGTGCGCGCGCTGGCCGACGTCTGGTACCCGCAGAACAATATCGGCGCGGCGATCTCGAGCGGCTCCTTTATCACCGATGGCATGGTCGTCGCTCCTTGCGCCATTCGCAGCGTGTCCGAAATTGCCAGCGGCGTCACCTCAGGGCTGTTGACGCGTGCCGCAGACGTGGTGCTCAAGGAACGGCGTCGGCTGGTGTTGATGGTGCGTGAAACACCATTGCACCTTGGGCACCTGCGCACCCTGACAGCGGTCACGGAAATCGGTGCCATTGTCCTGCCGCCTATGCCCGCCTTCTATAACCGACCGAAAACAGTGGACGATATTGTCAATCACACCGTCGCGCGCGTGCTTGATCTTTTTGGCTTGCAAAATGACAAGGCCAAACGCTGGACTGGCCTGGCTTCAAGCGAACGCGAGGCCTGAGTTGACAAAGCTTGCACACTTTAATCAGGAATCTGCTTGGTCCGACCTAATTCGATAGGCTGGCTTTGTCGTGTCTTTATATTAGGCTTATGGGGGGGCTTTCCGCCCCAATGACCATGTAAGCGGCGGCGGCGTTTGCCTTCATTTATTTTTGTGTTGCGATAAACGGCATTTTCGTTGATCGCCTGGTGGATGGTGCGAATAAAAAAGGACGGCGACTGGGATTGACACCCGCACCCTGCGAGCCGCTCAGGCCTGACTGGCGTCGGTGGGATGGACAGGCGGGACGCACATGATGCGCCGGCTACGGTGTGGTCGTTTTGTAGAATAATGTCCTTGCGACCGCTACGTCGCAGCGTGCTTAACCGGATTAACAGGAGATTTAAATTGGAATTGCTGATGCAGGAAAGACTCGCCATTGTCGAAGTTGTCAACAATTGGGCGTTGTGGCGCGATGCCGGGTTTTGGGACCGCTTTCGCACGGTTTGGCACAAGGAAGGCTGGATGAGCGCTACCTGGTTTCAGGGGCCCGCGGAAGAATTTATTGGTCATAGCATCAAGGGTTTTGAGGCTGGAAACATTATCCTGCATTTTCTGGGCGGTGTGACCGTTGATCTGGCCGGCGACCGTGCCATTGCGCAGACCAAAATGACGATCACCCAGCGCGGTCCGGTGGAGGGGGTGGAAATCGAGGTGGTGTGCACCGGACGGTTCTACGATTTTTTTGAGAAGCGCGAGGGCCAGTGGGCCATCGTGCGGCGACAGCCGATTTACGAACGTGATCATATGAAGCCGGTTCATCCGTCGGATAAGGTATCGCTCGATAAGGCCTTGCTTGAGAGCTTTCCTATCGGTTATCGCAATCTTGCCTACTTGCAGACGCGACTCGGATTCAAGGTTAAGTCCGACATGCCTGGCCTGAAAGGCGATATCGTTCAAGCGCTGTACAAGCGTGGGCAAGACTGGCTCGACGGAAAAAATTCCGCACTACCTGTCTGAATAGCAGCCTGGAAACCCATTGCGCCAGACGGGGTTTTTCAGGCGATGCAATAAAAAACGGGGCTCTTTACCCCGTTTTTTTATTGCCTTAGCCGAGCAGGGCGACCCGGTGCGCGTCATGCGCGCATTAATCCAGCTTTACACCGGCTTTTTTGACTGCAGCACCCCAGCGACCCAACTCGGTCTTCAGATACGTGCCGAACGAGGCCGCGTCTAAATACGCCGGGTCGGCCCCCTGTGAAATCATGCGCGTTCGCACTTCCTCCGAGGCGAGCGCTTTCTGGAAAGCCTGGGTCAGGATTGTCGTCACATCGGTCGGCATTTTTGGCGGCGCCAGTACACCGTAAAAACCGACCACCTCGAAGTCCTTTACGCCGGCTTCCTTCATGGTCGGCACATCGGGTATCGCGGCGTTACGCTCACTGCCGGTCATGGCGAGTGCGCGCACCTTGCCAATCTTGACATACTGCGCGACCTGAGGGATCGATTCGGCGATGAATTGCACTTGTCCGGCCAAGAGGTCGGTGAAGGCTGGTGCGCTGCCCTTGTACGGTACGTGCACGATTTGCATGCCGGTCGCCGTCTGCAGCATCTCGGGCACCAGATGGGAGATGCCACCCGTTCCGGCCGAGCCGTAGTTAAGCTTGCCCGGATTGGCTTTAGCATAGGCGATGAACTCGCCCAGAGTTTTGGCCGGAACTGCAGGACTCACCACCAGCGCCAGCGGCTGTTGCGCTGTGCGCGCAATGGGCGTGAAGTCGCGCAATGTTTCATAGCTGTTTTTGTAGATGAAGGGGTTGATGACCATGGTGCCGGTGTTGGCCATCAAAAGCGTGTAGCCATCGGGCGCGGATTTTGAAACGAAATCCGCGCCTATGGTGCCACCTGCACCCGGTTTGTAGTCTATGAGCACTGGTTGGCCAAGAATTTTGGTGAGCTGATCGGCAAGTACGCGTGCATGCGTGTCGAGGGGGCCACCGGCGGGAAAGCCGATGATGATCTTGACGGGCTTTTCAGGAAAGGCCGCGGAGGCTTGCGCTGAGAGGGCCAACATGGCGATGGCGAGCAGTAGTTTCATTTTCTGACTTCCCTTTTCCCGGTATTACTTGGGATGAGTTTGATTTCTCCTGCAGCGATGATACCGCGCGTCGTGCCGGTCGCTGAGGAACTTGCCGCATAGATGACCGAGCGACAGCGCAAGAGGCGCCGTTCCCTGGGTTGCTGTTCCGGTGTCAATTCCCGCGCAGCTTAGCCCTGCCTTAGGTTGATGTGGTTTTGCAAACCAGCGCACACCAGAAAGGCCGGTAATCCGCGCCAATCGGTCGTCTCGGGGCTATACCGTCGCTATTTCAGAGTCAGATCGCTGCGGCTTGCCTTGGCTTTTTCCTTCGCCGGGGGCGTTTCAATCCGCGAGGCGAGCAGGAAAACGCGCTCGGCGGGGATGCCGGCCTTTAGCAGGGCTTGTTGCACGCTCAGCGCGCGCTGTTCGGCGAGTTGGCGCAAGTCTTCATCACTAACACTGGTGTTAGTCAGCATCAATTTTTCCATTTCTTCCCTGGGTAGCGATTTGCTCAGACCGACGACATTGCGTGGCTTTGCAAATTTTTCTGCGGCGTAGGCGGCCTCAAGGTATTTCAGGTATTCGGAAGGTTCAACCCCCACCTCATTTAGCGATACAGCCGGCTGGCCCTGACGGGCGAGGTCACGGAATTTTTGCGTCTTTACGCTTTTTTCCAAACCGGCCTTGCGCAGTCCTTCCCTGTCCTGCTCGGAGTCGACGCGGCCGGCGATTTCGAGCTTGAGCGCCGGTCGCTCGGTAAGCGCTTTGACAAGGGTGTCGAGCTTTGCGGCCGAGGCTGCGTCTATCGAGGCATAACCGTAGGGGAATTCAACCCAGGACAACTCCTCGCCGCCGCCGAACAGCGATCCGAGCAGCGCAAACGGGGCTGTTACCGCTTTGACGATGAGATTGCCTATGATTTGAAAGACCAGACCGGCGATGCTGAACTGCGGATCATCGAGTGAGCCCGAAATAGGCAGGTTGAGGTCGATGTTGCCCTTGCGATCCTTCAGCAACGATAGGGCGAACGAAACCGGGAGCTTGGTGGCATCAGGACTGTCAACTTTGTCCCCCAGCGTGATTTGGTCTAGGAAAAGACGGTTCTGAGCACTAAGTGTTCGGTTTTCAAGCTTGTAATCGACGTCCAGCGACAATTTGCCTTTTTCTATGCCGTAGCCGATGTAGCGTCCCGAATAAGGCGACATCGGCGACAGGTCGAAGCCCTTGACGCTGGCTTTGATGTCGAGGAACAAGTTTTTCGATAGCGGATTGAGTTTGCCGGCGATCAACAGCGGCGCGGAATTGTCCAAGGTGCCCCGGATATCGAGCTCTGCCGGTGTTTCGGTGGTGATGCGGGTTATCGTTCCACCCAACTGCGTCAAATTGGCGGTGCGATTGGGCTTGATGAAACGGTCAGTGAAGCTGACGTTGCCCCCTTGCAGCGTAATGCGCCCGATTTGTGTCAACGGATTGGCCGGTGCCGTCGCGGTGCGAGCCGGCGACACGAGGGCCTCCTTGTCTGTCGGCGATGGGGCGGGGGGCGGCGTTCCTGTTGCGGTGGCAGCCGCTGTTGCGGATTCGGGACGGCGCACGATGTCCTGCACGTTGAGCCTGCCTTCAGGCAGGACGATGAGGCGCGAGTAAAAATCGGTCAGCGCGATTTCGTCGATTTGCAGGCTAAGCGGGGAGAGGTTGCCGCGCAAGGCGCCTACCCGCAACGATTTCCATTTGAGCAGATCCTCGGCACTGCGGCGCTCAATGGAGGCAAACTCCGTCACATCCAGCACAGCGAAAAAATCACCGGTCACCGGTGACTGTCCGGTTGTGGCTTCACCTGGTGCTGCCAACTTCCATTTTGTCGTGCCCTTTAGGGCGATATCGCCGCTGGTGAGGTCAATGTTGAGTTTGTCGGCGAAGTAGGGCTGGAAGGGCAGAACGCTTGTCCCTTTGATGTCGACATTCATTTCGCCCGCAAGCGGCAGCAAGCTCATTGTTCCTGATACGTTGACCGCCCCCTTCTTGTTGAGGGATGTCTTGAGGTCGAACTTTCCCTTTGCATCCCTGCGTGTGGAAAAATCTTGTACGGAGAGCAGCATGCCGTCGGCTGAAAGTTTGACGTTGCGACCTTCGGCCTTGTCGTTGAGCATCAGGCTGTAGTCCGTCAACTCGATTTTCTGCGCATTGACGACCCATTCGGACGGGGTGGTCTTGACCCTGGCGTCGGCGCTGGTCATGGTAGCTATCGTGAGCGCATCGGAACGCAGCGGCGCCGCCTTGGGAGCCAACATGGACTGCAGGTCTATCAGGCCGCTTTCGTCGCGCATTATGGCAAGGCGCCCGCCGTTGCTTGAGAGTTCACCGATGGTCAGCGCGAGCCCGGTGATGTCGACGGTGGCGCCCTTGATTTGCAGCAGGGGCAAGCGGAGCACCTCGTCCTTGCCGCCGTTCTTGGTGAGCCGCAGTCCGCCAAGCGAGACATCGGCTTTTAGCGGAACCGTGTTGGCGCTCGAATAGTTTTTCACTGACAGATCTATCGCCTCGATGGTGGCGCGCCAGGGTGTGCTGGATGCATCGTTTTCAAAGCTGTGCTTTGCTTTGGTCAAGGATAATTCGTCCAGTTCCAGCAGAAATGGCGTAGCCGGCCCGGTTGACGGCGCCGTGGTTTTCGCTTTTGGCAGCACCGCCAGCCAGTCTAGTTGCGCAGCTTCGTCGCGGCGGACGAAGAGTTCCGCACCCTCGAGTTCAAGTTTGGATATCCGCGCATGTCGTGTCAGCGGCGCGAGGTCGGTCAGTGTGAGCTTGAGTCGCGGCAGTTTGAGCAGGGGTTTGCCGCTCGTTTCGGTGATCGTAAGGCCGGACACGCTGGCTTCACCGGAGATATTGAGCGTCGCGGATTTGTCGGGCTGGCGCTGAAATTTTAGCGCTAGCCTGGTGTCGAACTGCCCCGTGGGAATTTTTATCCTGAGGTCGCGGGGCAGGTAGTCGTTTAGTCGCGGCAATTCAAATTTGTCTATTTCAATGGCGATTTCAGTATCGAGTGATTCACGAAACAGCTTGCTCTTACCGCTTACTTCTAGCGGGGCGCCATTCACTTTTGCACTAAATTTCGGCTCGACAAAAATATCGGTCTGGCTGGGGATGCTGGATAGGAAGGGTATTCCCAGGTTGATGTCGGCGATCTCGTGTTTCGCGCTTGCGGGTTTGTCGTCGATGTCGATGCGTCCCCGGCTGATCTGGATGTTGTGCAGCGCAAAGCGCGGCGTCGGCCCGTCGCTGGGTTTTGCCAGTATTTCGTCGAGGATGTCCGAGAAATTGAAGCGGCCGGGCTCCAAATGGGCGAGTCTGATGCGCGGGCCGGTGAGGCGCAACTCCTTGAGCACCGGCGCCAGTCTTATCACGGAGGCAAGTCCGACGTCGACGAATAATTCGTCGAACGCGACAAAGCTGCCGCCGCCTTCACGTTCTTTTATGGCAAACCCGTTGACAGTAAGGCTAAGCGCGTAGGGGTTGATTGCGATTTTTTCGATTGTCACTTCGCGGTGCAGTTTGGCGCCCAATTGCTTTAGCGCGATCGATTTAACCAGCGGCGGCAGGATAAAAAAGCCAGTAATGCCAACGAGCGCAATAAGACCACCGGCCCAGAAGGCGAGTTTTTTCCAGGGGAATGTCGGGAAGGGTGTGATCATGTGCGCTAGCTTATAATTCAAAGCCTGATGTTGTAAATGAACCTGTCAGGAATTTGTGCGGGTTTGCGACAGGGTCCGAATCGCGCACTGTGAACAGACTGGACAGAACCTAGGGAGGGCAATGCCTTGAAAAGACTGCATATCTGCGGATCGCGCCTTGGCCGCTTGCTCACACTGTTTGCTGGCGTATTCACCGCGCTGCTGCTGGTAGGCCAGGCGCCCGCCCAGGAGCGCTTCCCGACCAAGCCGGTCCGGTTTATTGTCGCCACCCCGGCCACCGGTCCAGCCGATATTCTGGCGCGTGTTTATGCGCAAAAGCTCGGCGAGCGCTGGGGTCAGGCGGTGGTGGTGGAAAACCGCGTCGGTGCCACCGGAACGATAGGCGCCGATGCCGTGGCCAAGGCGGCGCCCGATGGCTATACGCTGCTGTTCACCGTGGACCTGCCCATCGTGATGGCGCCGGCGCTGATCAAGACGCCGTACGACCCGCGCAAGGGATTCACACCCATCGTGCTGCTGGCCGAAAGCGCAAGCATGCTGGTGGTGCACCCCTCGGTGGGCGCGACGACGCTGGCCGAGCTGGTTGCCATTGCGAAGAAAAAACCCGGCGTGCTGACCTTCTCGTCCGCCGGTCCGGCCTCGCCGGGCCATTTGTGCTCCGAAATGCTGCGCTCCAGCGCCGGCATTGATATCGTGCACGTGCCCTACAAGGGTGCCGCGCCGGCGATGACCGCGGCGCTGGCCGGCGAGGTATCGATGTTTTGCGGACCGATTCCGCAGGGCCTGCCGCATGTCAAAAGCGGCAAGCTGCGTGCCGTGGGCGTCACCAGTACCGCTGTCTCACCGCTGGTTCCCGAACTGCCGACGCTCGCGGCGACTTACCCGGGGCTGGTGTCGACCAATACCTACATGCTATATGCACCGCCGGGTACGCCGGCTGCGATCACCACACAGCTGCGCAACGATGTGCGTCGCATCTGGGAAGACAAGGACACGCGCGAGCGTCTTGGCGTGCTGGGTCTGGACATGCTGTGGCTGGAAGGTGCCGACCTCTCGCGCCGCATCGACGCAGACCTCGCCAAATGGGCCGCAGTGGTCAAGGCGGGCAATATCAAGTCGGAGTAGCCGGCGGGGCTTTTATTCAAGGAAGCAGAACGCACCATGAAGCAGAAACCGAATTTCATTTTATTCATCACCGACCAGCACCGCGCCGACCATCTTGGCTGTTACGGCAACCCTATCGTGCGCACCCCGCATCTGGACGCGCTGGCCGCCTCGGGCTGGGTCGCCGACGAATTTCATGTCGCAACACCAATCTGCATGCCCAACCGTGCATCGCTGATGACCGGGCGCATGCCCTCTCGTCACGGTGTGCGCCATAACGGCATCGAGCTTTCGTTGGATGAGAGAACCCTGCCGCAAACCTTGCTCGACGCCGGATATGCCACGGCGCATGTCGGCAAATCGCATCTGCAAAACATCGAAACCAAGCCGGCGGGGTTTCCCAAAGCCGGCGATCCGCGGCTTGGACGCGAAGCGCGCCGGGAAAGCGTCGGACGGCACGGACAAGAGATATGGAAACGCTGGGAGGATAATCCGGATTGGGATATCGAGACGCCGTTTTACGGTTTTGAGACGGTGGATTTGTGCATTCATCATGCGGATGACGAATACGGCCACTGGCGGCGCTGGATTCGCGCTCAGACCAAGGACGCGGACAAGCTGATCGGCCCGGCCAATGCGATACCCACGCCGGAATTCGAGCTGAGCAAATTTCAGCAGGCCTGGCGCACGCGTGTACCCGAGGAGCTGTATCCAACATCCTGGATTGCCGACCGCGCCATCTCCCGACTCGGGGACATGAAGGCTGGGGAAAAGCCGTTTTTTATGCATTGCTCCTTCCCGGATCCCCATCACCCCTATACGCCGCCAGGAAAGTACTGGGATATGTACCGTCCGGAGGATGTTCCGGCCCCGGCGTCTTTTCACGCCGCGCATAAAAAACTCCCGCCGCACCTGCAATGGCTGTATGCGCGCCGCGAAGACAAGACAGCGGTGAAAAACACACAGGCGCTGTTTTCCTGCACCGAGCGGGAGGCGCGTGAGGCCATTGCCCTCAACTATGGTTCGATCAGCATGATCGACGATGCCATAGGCCGCGTGCTTGCCGAGTTGCGCCGTCTGGGTCTGGACAAGAATACCGTCATCGCCTTTACCGCCGATCACGCTGATTTTCTTGGCGACCACCAGTTGTTGCTCAAAGGGCCGGTGCACTACCGCGGACTGACGCGCGTGCCATTCATCTGGTCGGACCCGGCCGCGAATCGGGCGGGCCGTTCTTCAAGCTTCGGACAGACCACAGACATCGCACCGACGATTCTGGAGCGCGCCGGCGTCGAGGCCTGGAATGGCATGCAGGGACGCTCCTTGCTCGCCACCGCGAACGGACAAGTCGACGGCGTGCGCGAGGACCTGCTGATCGAGGAGGAGGGGCAGCGCTACTACATGGGCTTTCCCGATCGCGTGCGCCTGCGCAGCCTGCTGCACGGGCATTGCCGCATTTCGGTTTATGACGGCGTCCGATGGGGGGAGTTGTACGACCGCGCTGCCGACCCGGACGAATTGCACAACCTTTGGGACGAACCCGGGTCGCGCGGTCTTCGCGCAGAGATGACCGAGCGCCTGGCCAGGGCGATGATCGCCCACGCCGACACTAGTCCCTATCCGACGCAAATTGCGTAAGGGGGTGTTGGTGCATTGTTGCAGGTCTGGTGCAAATCACGCGGTGACGCATCCTTTAAGGAAGCTGGCAGATAGGGATATAACTTGCCTGACAGGGGGGGCATCATGCGTTGCGCATTGCTTGCGGATTTGATAATTTTTTCGGTCGGTATGCCATCCACAGGCTTTTCCACTCAAGCCGGTTTCGCTCGTCGTACCGTTTCTCGCGGGTGCCGCCAATTGAGGTGCTGGCGCGCAAGCGGGCTGGCGCGATGCGTGACAGCCTTGGCGCGGCCATGGTCGAGATTCATTTCGTATCCTATTTCACCTATTTCATTTCAAAAGTGAGGTTGTCATGCAATTGAAGGGGACTACATTTCTTGTCACAGGCGGCGCCTCCGGCCTGGGTGAGGGCACGGTGCGCATGTTGGTCGCCAATGGGGCCAACGCGGTCATTGCCGATGTGCAGGCGGACAAAGGGCAGGCGCTGGCGGCTGAGTTGGGCAAACAGGTTCGGTTCATCAAGACCGATGTCACGGCCGAAGCCGATGGCCAGGCCGCGGTGGACCTCGCCCTGAAGGAGTTCGGCGCTTTGCAGGGACTGGTGAACTGCGCCGGCATTGCGATCGGCGAAAAAACCGTGGGCAAGAACGGGCCTCACGCCCTGGCGACATTCGCGCGCGTTATCAACATCAATCTGATTGGCAGTTTCAATATGATCCGGCTGGCGGCAACCGCGATGGGCAAGGGTCAGCCCAATGCGGTTAATGAACGTGGTGTCATTGTAAACACCGCATCAGTCGCCGCCTATGACGGCCAGATCGGGCAGGCGGCCTACGCCGCATCCAAGGGCGGGATTGTCGGCATGACGCTGCCCATTGCACGCGACCTGTCACGCGATGGCATTCGTGTGGTCACCATCGCCCCCGGTATTTTTGAAACACCGATGATGCTGGGCATGCCGCAGGACGTGCAGGACTCCCTGGCGAGGGCGGTTCCGTTCCCGCCACGCCTGGGGAAACCGGCCGATTACGCCAGTTTGACAAAGCACATCGTCGAAAATGAAATGCTTAACGGCGAAACCATCCGTCTGGATGGCGCGATCAGGATGGCACCGAAGTAAGCTGTTCAGAAGCCCCATGCGCAATGCGGCGCATAAAAAAAGGCGACCTTGGTCGCCTTTTTATTGCCAACCGGCTGGAAAGCCGCTATTGACGGGGCTTTCCAGGCGCTCGCATCTGGTATTTTGGTGCTCAGGCAGGAATCGCCTGTGGTTTCAGATCCCGTTGGTAGCGCCGCGCGCGTTCGGCGTAGTTTGATGCGGTGGCGCGTATTTTCACGATTTCATCGGGGGTGAGGTCGCGGATCACCTTGCCCGGAGAGCCGACGATAAGCACACCGTCGCGAAAAGCCTTGCCTTCGGGGATTAGTGCGCCGGCGCCAACGATGGAATTTTTACCTATGACCGCGCCGTTCATGATGATGCTGCCCATGCCGACCAGGCTGCCCTCGCCGACAGTGCAACCGTGCAAAAGAGCCATGTGGCCAACACTGACGTCCTTTGCCAGTTTCAGCGGAAATCCAGGGTCAGCGTGCAGTACGCTGCCGTCTTGGACGTTGACGTTCTCGCCGATGTCGATGTGTTCATTGTCTGCGCGAACCACAACCTTGAACCAGATATTGGCCCGGTTTCCCAGGGTGACCGAGCCGATCAGTGTGGCGTCGGGCGCGACAAAGCGTTCGCTGCCGAGAAAGCTGACCTGTCGTTCTCCGATTGAAAAGGCGGGCATGAGCCTATTGCTCCAGTTTGATGTTTTGTTTTACCACGATATCCTTACGCAGCGCGAGTTCGGCGCTGATTTTTTTGTCTGCCTGAGCGGAGTGTGGTGCGACAGAATGCCGGGGCTTGGTAAAATCGCCGCATGAAAGTCTGTCGCTCCGAAATATTGAAAATCCGCGGTATCAACTATCACTGCCGCATCTGGGGCCGCGAAGACGCGCCGCGCCTCTTTTGCCTGCATGGCTGGATGGATGTATCCGCTTCTTTCCAGTTTCTTGTTGATGCCCTTTCGGGCGAATGGCAGGTGATCGCGCCGGACTGGCGCGGTTACGGCCTTACCGGGTGGTCGGGTAGTGACAGTTACTGGTTTCCTGACTATCTTGCCGACCTCGATCGGTTACTGGCGCACTACCAGCCGGGTTCGCCGGTCACGCTAATCGGCCACAGCATGGGCGGGAATGTCGCCTGCCTGTACGCCGGTGTGCGTCCAGCCCGCGTCGCGCGCCTGGTCAATCTTGAGGGTTTTGGTATGTCGGCTCGCAAGCCCGCGGCGGCGCCGCAACGCTATGCGGAGTGGCTCGCGGAAATCGACGCCGACGAGACTTCGCGTGACTACGACGATTTTGAATCGTTGGCGGCACGCCTGCAAAAGAACAATCCGCGTCTGGCTACGGAGCGCGCGCTGTTTCTGGCGCGGCATTGGGGATGGGAGCAGGGCGCCCGTGTGGTGTTGCGGGCCGATCCTGCACACAAGCGCATCAACCCGGTGCTTTACCGCCTGGACGAGGCAGAAGCCTGTTGGCGCCA
>CAMDRY010000022.1 GCA_945906975.1 Bordetella parapertussis
CAGTCCTCTTTCCAGCTCTTTAGGTTTAGCTCTGGCGCGACTTCATCCCTGTGATGGACAGGAATGGGACAGACTGCATTTTCTCCGCTTTATTGCGAACTACAAGTTGGCAGCCACTATCGTGCTAACCAATGACCCGATTTGCCGCCGGATTTTTCGATTAGGCCGATGGCCTCGATATGCATACCCCGGTCGACGGCCTTGCACATGTCGTAGACGGTGAGCAAACCGACGCTGACGGCGGTGAGCGCCTCCATTTCGACGCCGGTGCGGCCGAAGGTCTCCACAGTCACTTCGAGACTCACGCCGGCACCCGCTTCATCGAATGCGAAATCGGCGGCGATGCGGGTGATGGCAATCGGGTGACATAAGGGGATGAGCTCGGCGGTCCGTTTGGCCGCCTGTATCGCGGCAAGGCGCGCGATGCCGATGACATCGCCTTTTTTGCTTGAGCCGGACTGAATCAGCACGAAGGTCGCGGGAAGCATGCGTATGGTGCCGCCGGCGCGTGCGACGCGGTGGGTTTCTGTTTTGCCCCCGACATCGACCATGTGGGCCTGGCCCCGGGCGTCAAAATGGGTGAGGGACGCGGGCTTATTCTTGTTTTCCATCGGATTGATTTACGTTTTTATGCTCGAGGGTTTTCGGGAACTTATCAACGGCTAACGGTATCATATTGGCATGCGTACCGTTTATTTTAGGCTGCTGTTGCTGCTGTTGCTACCCTGTGCGTTGTGGCTTCCCCGTGGCATGGGGCAGGAACTGCCCGATCTTGGCGATGTGTCCCAAGCGACGTTCTCGGTGCTCGAGGAGCGTCGTCTGGGCGAAAACATCATGCACGAGATTCGGCGCGACCTCAGCTACAACGACGACCCGGAGTTGGCCGACTACATCAATACCCTGGGCTACCGGCTGGTTGCTGCGAGTAGCGACGCGCGCCAGGATTTTGAATTCTTCATCATGCGCGATGCCACGCTCAACGCCTTTGCCATGCCCGGGGGTTTTATCGGTGTGCATACCGGGCTGATCCTCGCCGCCCAGTCCGAATCCGAGCTGGCAGGTGTGCTCGCGCACGAGGTTTCCCATGTCACGCAGCGGCATATTGCGCGGCAGATCAGCAGGCAGGGGCAGGTTTCCGCCTTGTCGCTGGCGGGGCTCGCGCTGGCGCTGCTGGCCTCCCGCGCGAGCAGCGACCTCGCCCAGGCCGCTGCGTTCGGTTCCCAGGCCGGCGTGATCGCGACGCAACTCAATTACACGCGGGAATTCGAACGCGAGGCCGACCGCATCGGCTTTCAGACCTTGCAGCGCGCAAACTTCAACGTGCAGGGCATGGCGGCGTTTTTCGAGCGCCTGCAAAAAAGATCACGTCTTGTCGAGAACAATGCGCCGGCTTATCTGCGCACCCACCCGCTGACCGGCGAACGTATTTCGGATATGCAGAACCGTTCCAAAGACGAGGCATACCGTCAGGTGCCCGATAGTTTGGAGTTTCAACTGGTGCGTGCAAAACTGCGCGCGGAGCAGGGTATGGCGCCTGATGCGGTGACTTATTTTGAGCAAGCCTTGCGTGAAAAGCGCTTCTCCAGCGAGTACGCCGCGCACTATGGCTATGCCGTCGCGCTTGCCCGTGCGAGGAACTTCCGCGGGGCCGAGCGCGAGATTGCTGTCTTGCGCAACCAGGGCAAGTTGCCACCGATGGTGCACGCACTGATCGCGAGGGTCAAAGGCGACGGTGGTAATCCCGGTGCCGCGCGCGAGACTCTGCGCAACGCGCTGCTGCAGTACCCTGACAATCGTCCGCTGAACTATGCTTATATCGAGGCGCAGCAGGGGGGCGGTTTGCACGCCGATGCCGTTGCGGGGATCACCGAGCGACTGCGCAGCTATCCACGGGACGCAAAACTTTTTGCCATGCAGGCCGCGTCCTATGCGGCATTGGGCAAGCGCTTGTTACAGCATCAGGCTCAGGCGCAATTGTATGTGCTCCAAGGGAGCCTGCCGGCGGCGATAGAGCAATTGCAATTGGCGCAAAAGAGCGGTGATGGGGATTTTTACCAGATGTCGAGCGTCGATGCCCGACTCCGCGAGTTGCGCACACAGATGCAGGAAGATGCGCGGAAAAAGCCCTAGGGGTTTGGGGTGGGTTTGATGGGGGGGCAACGGATTGATGCCGCAGGTTTTGGACTCTTCAGGCCACAGGTTCCCGGTCTCGCACGCCGCCTCGATCCCCGGTCTGGTGTAGGCGGAGATTAAGGCGGTTCAGGGTAACGGAATCCTTGCCTCAGCTTCTGCCTGTGGTTTCCAGGTAGGCGTCGAACAGCAGGTCAAAGGTCTTTTCGCTTTCCGCCAGAAAGTCATTGTCACTGGCGCTGCGCCGGCGTGCGCCTTGCAGTAATGTTTCAACGCCGGCCGCTTCGGGCACCGGTGCACCGCCGGCATCAAGCGCATGCACCAGTTTGCCGATGCGGGCCAGAGTGGCGTTGTCGCCGAGCCCGAAATGGACCAGCAGCTCTTCGAACGTGACCCGGGTTTTGCTGTTTGAGAACTGCGCGCCCTCAAACGCAAAGCTGATTGCTGTTGCCGGGCATTCCCCGTTTTTTTCCATCCAGAGCAGTGTCGCTTCGGGGTCGATGAAACGGCGTATCAGCCAGGCCGATGCAATACGGTCTGTCCAGATGGGTTTTTTGGTGGCCCATGTGGCGCGAAAAAACTGCAGAGCCGAATCTGGCGCGCGCCCGTCCTTGGGCGCATCCGGGAACATCAAGGCCTTGACCCGGGCTTCGACTTCGACGAGTACATGCGCCGCGCGGTCGCGCGCCGACGATGGAAAAAAATCCAGGCCGGAAAGCGCATCGAATTCGCGTCGTTGCTTGTTTAGCACGCGCGCGATGGCGCCCGGGTCGGAAACGCCGAAGCCCATCTTCAGACCTTCTATGGTCTTGATCAATTCGTCGTACTGATCCGAACGGTCAAAGAATCCGCGAAAAACCCGGGCCTGTGTCTCCTCGCTATTGACGTGAAGCAGATGGGCGGTGCCCTTGATGCGGGTCACATGCTCGGACAGGCGTGATAATCCGAGGCGGTTGGCGGGAGTGTCGGGGAGCACGAACACTCCCTCGCGCATTGCGGCGCAACCGAGCGAATCAAGGGTGCGGAGAATGCGCATGCGTGCGGACGGGGCATCGATGGGGAGCGCGGTGACGAAAACCAGCCAGCGTTCGCCACCCTTCATGGTGTTATCGGCGGCCACGCGGTGCATTCAGAAGAACGAATGGGGGCACTGAGGCGCCGTTTGCAACATGCGATCCAGGGAGCCAATGCATGGTGGGGTGAGGTGATTGTCAGTAAGTAGATGGTATGTGGCCAGTCTAATTCACCCCTGTGTTTAGGCAAAGAGCCTGATCGTCGCGTCGGAGACACCCTTACGCTTGGATGGCGGACATCCCGAGGGCGCATCCCGGGCAGACATGCGCCGGCAGGTCAGGTTCATATAGTAAGATGGCAAATTATAGATACCATGCCGCTTCGCGCGGCTCGCCAACGGACAGCCTGATGAATTTCGACAAAGAAGTGGATGCGCGCGGACTCAATTGCCCTTTACCTATTCTGCGCACAAAAAAAGCGCTCACCGACATGCTAAGCGGGCAGGTGTTGCGTATCCTTGCCACCGATCCTGGCGCGGTCAAGGATTTTCAGGCCTTTGCGAAGCAAACGGGCAATGCGCTGGTAGATCAATCGGCCAATGACAAGGAATTCACTTTTTTCATGCAAAAAAAGTGAGTCTGCCAAAAGTGAGTCTGCCTCAGGTCGCCGGTCGCCCCAGAAGGCCGGCGCGCTCGTAGAGGGGGCGCATCGCCCGGCGCCAAGTGTCGTAGCCGGCGATAAACCACACCGACACGCTGATCGCGATCAGGCCGTTCAGCAGCAAGGCGTGCTGCGCGCCCAGTGCGTCGGCGAGCGCCCCGGCTGCAAGATTGCCCAGCGGCTGCATGCCCAAAAATATCATCACATAAATGCCGACGACGCGGCCGCGCTTGTCCTCGTCGGCGACGCTTTGCAGCAGGGTGTTGGTGGAGGCGGCGGTGATGATGATGCCAAAGCCGATGAGCAGCATGCAGGCCATTCCCAGCGGCGCGGCGCCGGTTTGCGAAATGAGCGCCAGCCCGGTGCCCGCTATCAGCGGGCCGGCGGCGACGAAGCGGCCCAGCCCCGGGACACGCTGACGACCGGCAAGGTAAAGCGAGCCGCACAAGGCGCCAAACCCCGAGCAGCCGATCAGAAAGCCAAAAGTGCTTGAGCCGCCGCCAAACACCTGGTCTGCGATGAGCGGCATCAGCATCTGGTAGGAGGAAAGGAAAATGCTCGCCACGCCGAGCATGACTGTCAGGCGGCGCAATGGCATTGTGCCGAACACAAAGTGAAAGCCAACGCGCAGCTCCGCGGCCCAATCGCGCTTTGCCGCTGAGGGCGTCCTGGGCTTGGTCTTCATGCGCGACAGGATCAGCAGAATCCAGGTGTAGGAGAGGGCGTTGATCACGAAGCACCAGGCTTCGCCGAATGCGGCAATGAATATGCCGGCAAGGGCGGGGCCGATGAAGCGGGCCATCTGAAACAGCGACGCGTTGAGCGCGATCGCGTTGGGCAGGTTGTCCCTGTGTTCGACAAGCTCCAGGATGAAGGCGTGCCGGATCGGAGTTTCAAGCGCGGTGGCCACGCCGATGGCGAGCATGATGATTATGATCTGCCAGGCCGTGACGACTTCCAGAAAGGTGAGGGTCGCCAGCAGGGCGCATAGTATCGCGCTGACGCCTTGCGCCGCTATCAGCATGCGCCGGCGGTCATAACGGTCGGCAAAGATCGCGGCGAGCGGTGACACCACGAGATAGGCGATATTTGAGGCGAACCCAACCAACCCGAGTAGCAGCGCCGACCCGGTAAGTCTGTACACCAGCCAGCTCACGGCGATTTGTTGCATCCAGGTGCCGATCATCGAACCGCTCTGGCCGATGAAGAACAGCCGGAAATTGGGATGCTGGAACGCGCGCAGAGCCGCCGGCAGGTTCATTCCGCTCAGCCCCGGATTTTTCCGAGCTGCTGGCGCAGCTTGTCGAGTGTCGCGACGAAGGCGGTGAGCCGGTCCTTTTCCTGCCCCACCACTTGGGCCGGTGCGCGTTCGACAAAACTTGCGTTGGAGAGTTTTGCGTTGGCTTTGGCGATTTCACCTTCGAGCCTGGTTATTTCCTTGCCCAGGCGTTCGCGCTCAGCCACGATGTCGATTTCTATCTTCAGCATCAGGCGTGTGTCGCCGACCACCGCGACGGGCGCATCCGCTTCGGGCAGCACCGCCGCAACGCTGGTCTCGGACAGTTTTGCCAGTGCCTTGATGTAGGGGAAGGCGGCCTCCAGCTTTGACTTGTCCCCGCTAGCGAGCAGTGGGATGCGTTCGGCCGGTGATATTTTCATTTCGCCACGAAGGTTGCGGCAGGCGAGCACGAGGTCCTTGACATAGGCCAGGCTGGCTTCTGCTGCGGTGTCTATCTTTTCAGGCTGCGATTGCGGATAGGGGGCGAGCATGATGCTGGCGCCGGTTTTGCCGGCCAGCGGGGAGACAGTCTGCCAAAGCTCCTCGGTGATAAACGGAATGATGGGGTGCGCCAGGCGCAGCACCGCTTCGAGAACGCGCACCAGGGTGCGGCGTGTGCCGCGTTGCTGCGCTTCATTGCCGTTTTGCAATTGCACCTTGGCCAGTTCGACATACCAGTCGCAGTATTCATCCCAGACAAATTTGTAGATGGCGCCGGCGGCGTTGTCGAAGCGGTATTCGGAAAAGCCTTTGGCGACATCCGCTTCGGTTCTTTGCAGCAGGCTGACGATCCATCTGTCCGCGTCCGACAGCTCGAACGCAAGGGACTCGTTCGTGCCGCAGTCCTTGCCCTCTGTATTCATCAGCACGAAACGCGTGGCGTTCCATAGCTTGTTGCAGAAATTGCGGTAGCCCTCGCAGCGTGACAGATCGAAGTTGAGGGTGCGCGCGAAGGTGGCGAGCGAGGCGAAGGTAAAGCGCAACGCGTCTGTACCGAAGGACGGAATCCCCTGCGGGTAGTTCTTGCGTATGTACTTTTCTATTTTTACCTTGTGCTCGACTCGCATCAGCCCGACGGTGGATTTTTCGAGCAATGCGTCGAGGGTGATGCCGTCGATCAGATCTAGCGGGTCGAGTGTGTTGCCCTTGGACTTGGACATTTTCTGTCCTTCGGCATCGCGTACCAGGGCGTTTATGTAGACATCGCGAAACGGTACCTTGCCGGTGAAATGCAGGCTCATCATGATCATCCGGGCGACCCAGAAAAATATGATGTCAAATCCCGTGACCAGCACGGAGGAGGGCAAGAAGGCGTCAAGGTCCCTGGTTTTTTTCGGCCAGCCGAGCGAGGTGAAGGGCACTAGAGCGGAGGAGAACCAGGTGTCGAGAACGTCCTCGTCGCGGCGCAGCGGCCCGCCATAGCCCTTGGCGGCGGCCTGTGCGCTCGCCTCTGCCTCGGTGCGCGCAACGTAGACCCGGCCTTCGTTGTCGTACCAGGCCGGAATCTGGTGGCCCCACCAGAGTTGGCGCGAAATGCACCAGTCCTGAATGTTTTCCAGCCAGTGGTTGTAGGTCGTTGTCCAGTGCTCGGGGTAGAACTTGACCGCACCGCTGGCGACGGCGTCAAGACCATGTTTGGCGAGGCCGTCCATTTTGACGAACCACTGGTCTGTGAGCATGGGTTCGACGATCACGCCGGTGCGCCCGGAGCGCGGAACACGAAGCTTGTAGGGCTTCTCGGACACGAGCAGTCCTTGCGCCTGCAGATCAGCAAGCATTTGCTTGCGGGCATCGAAGCGGTCGAGACCACGGTAAGCCTGCGGCGCGGTGTCGCTGACCTTGGCATCAAGTGTCAGCATGCCGATGGGCGCAAGCTGGTGTCGTTGTCCGACCTGGTAGTCGTTGAAGTCGTGCGCCGGCGTGATTTTTACGCAACCGGTGCCAAAGGCCGGATCGACGTAATCGTCGGCGATGACCGGGATGCTTCGTCCGGTTAGGGGCAAGGTAACCCGCCTGCCGACCATCGCCGCGTAGCGTTCATCCTTGGGGTTAACCGCCACGGCGACGTCGCCGAGCATGGTTTCGGGCCGCGTGGTGGCGACAACTAGTGCGCCAACGCCGTCGTCGAACGGGTAGCGAATTTCCCAGATCTTGCCGTCTTCCTCTTCGCTGTCCACCTCGAGGTCGGAGACTGCGGTGCCCAGCACCGGATCCCAGTTTACGAGGCGTTTGCCACGGTAGATAAGGCCGTCTTCGTGCAGGCGGACAAAGACTTCGGCGACGGCCCGCGACATCTTCGCGTCCATGGTGAAATAGCCGGCCGCCTGTCCTTCGGTGTCGGCGTAGGTCCAGTTGGCCGAGGCGCCGATACGGCGCATCTGGCGCGTGATGGTGGCGCCCGATTCCTGTTTCCAGCCCCAGACGCGCTCGAGAAAGGCCTCGCGTCCGAGGTCGTGGCGTGTCTTGCCTTCGGCCTGTAACTGGCGCTCAACGACGATTTGCGTGGCAATGCCGGCGTGATCTGTGCCGACCACCCAGTTGGTGTTTTGGCCAAGCATGCGGTGATAGCGAATGAGCGCGTCCATCAAGGTCTGCTGGAAGGCGTGGCCCATGTGCAGGGTGCCGGTCACGTTGGGAGGCGGCAGTTGGATGCAGTACGCCTGCTCGTTCCCGCCCGATTGGGCGAAGTACCCTCGCGACTCCCATTCGGGGTACCAGTGCCGCTCAATGGCGTGCGGGTCGAAACTTTTTGATAATTCCATGACGTGCCGGCCTGCTATGCAAAAACCACAATAAACAGAGAACAAAGGGCGCGTTGCGGAGATTGCGAGACAGGGGCAACGCGCTGATAGCCGCCGATTATAGCGGAGCGCAACCGGAAAACACGGTTTCCTCACGCCAGAAGTGTGCGGCGATGGCAGCGTTTCGGGAACGCTTATACACGGCATGCATCGCTGGAAAGCCGCTTCTGGCGCGGGTTTTCAGCCGCTTGCTCACATAAAAATGCGCTTTAACGACGGTTGTGACCGGCGTCGATGCCGATCACAGTGGCGTGTTGCTTGTGTCCCGGTCGCGCCGCAGCTTCTCCAGCGATTCGTTGACCGCTTCGGCAACGGCGCTTCGCACCGCCGCGCGGATGCTCAGCCCGAGTTCGAGTTGTACCGTCTGCATCGCCCAGTCGAGCAGTTCGTTGGCGCGCGGTTTTAGCGTATCCGAGAGGCGCTGCTCGAGTTCGGGGGCGAGTGTGGCGAGGATTTCCTCGCGCAAACGCGCCACGTCCATTGGCGTTGTTTCGCTGGGCGTGCCGGTGCCGGACTCTGGCGTGGCGGGGGGGCTTGTGGCGGCAATGCTGTGGCTTGAGGTTTCGGTCAGTTCGACGACCTCTGTCAGCAGCGGAAAATCAGTATCCGTTTCAGGCGGCGTTTCGACCGGCACTGCGCCCGCTGGGCCGGCGGGGCCCGGACGGAAGCGGCTGAGCAGGGCATCTGCCTTGCTGATAAGCGCATCGGATTTGTCCGGCTCAGTCACGTGATTATCCTTTCAACCGTATCGGTGTCAATCGGCGCCGCCGAGCCGGTGCGCCTGGATTTCGTAGCCGCGGTCACGGTAAAAACGGAAACGCCCGCGTCCGGCGTTGCGGTCATCATCGTCGGTCCCGATGATTTCCACGAGGCGCTGAAAGCGGGCGAAACCCGGCGGGCATTCATTGTCGAGATTGACCAGCACGTCGTCGTGCGCGAGCGTCGCACAGTCCTGACTGAGCAACACCGAAGTTTGCGCGGCGAGAGGTGCGTCCGCCATGCAGTGCGGGACAAAGCCCGTTGATTGCCAGGACCACAGGAGTTTGTCGACATGCCGGATGATTTTTTCATCCCGGGCATAAACCAGTACGCGCAGCTTTTGCTGCACCGCCTTGGCGATGACCTTGCATGCGGCCACATGCTTGTCAGTCGCATCGTGGTAAAAATTAATACGGGTCATCTCAGTCGCAGGCCGTGGCAGCCGCTTCGGCGTGGCTGCGAAAATGTGCGGAGGCGCAAGTCAGCGTGTGATGATTCGGCGCGCGCTGAGGCATGCCGATGCGCCTCCTGTGAAGGTAGTGCGTCACTCCTTGCGCTTCCCGGCCCGTTTCATCAGGAAACTGGTCAGCAAAGGAACCGGCCGGCCGGTTGATCCTTTTTCCTTGCCCGATTTCCAGGCGGTACCGGCTATGTCGAGGTGGGCCCAGTCGTACTTTGCGGTGTAGCGGGACAGGAAGCAGGCTGCGGTGACACTGCCTGCGGGCCTGCCGCCGATGTTGGCCATGTCGGCGAAGTTGGACTTGAGCTGTTCCTGGTAATCGTCCCAAAGCGGCATGGGCCAGGCGCGGTCCCAGGATTCGTCTCCCGCCGCGACCAGTTCGCGCGAAAGGCCTTCATTGTTGGCGTAAAGCCCGCTGGCCACATGTCCGAGTGCGATCACGCAGGCGCCGGTGAGTGTGGCGATGTCCACGACGGCTGCGGGCTCAAAGCGTTCCGCGTAGGTCAGCGCGTCGCAAAGTATCAGCCTGCCTTCGGCATCGGTGTTGAGGATCTCGATGGTCTGCCCCGAGAGGCTCGTCACCACATCGCCGGGTTTGGATGCCGCGCTGCCGGGCATATTTTCACAGGTCGGTATCACGCCGATGATGTTGGCGCGAAGTTTCATTTGCGCGACGGCGCGCAGCGTGCCCAGTACGCTGGCGGCGCCGCACATGTCGAACTTCATCTCGTCCATTTCCGGCGCAGGCTTGAGCGAAATGCCTCCGGTGTCAAAGGTGATGCCCTTGCCTACCAGAACAACCGGCTTCTCCTTTTTGGCGCCCCCGTTATAACGCAGGATGATCATCTTGGGTGGTTGGCGTGATCCCTTTGAGACCGAAAGCAGCGACTCCATGCCGAGTTTTTCCATGTCGCGCTGCTCAAGCACCTCGATGCCGAGTTTCCAGGCGCGCGCCAATTTGGCCGCTTCGCTGGCGAGGTAGCTTGGCGTGCAGATGTTGCCGGGCAGGTTTCCCAAATCCTTTGCGAGGCAGACCCCGGCGCCGATCGCCTGCCCGTCCATAGCGCCTTTTTCCACCGCCGCGGCGTTGGCTTTGCTCAGGCAGCCGAGCACCAGTGCGGACAGCGGGCGCGCCGGCGCTTGTTTGCTCTTTAGCTGCTCAAAGCGATAGCCCGCTTCCGTGGCGGCGAGCGTGAAATGTCGGGCCTTCCAGTCAGCATCGCGGTGTTTTACCGGTAAGTCGGTGAAGTACATCGTGCCGCTTTTCGCGCCAGTATCGGCGAGGGCAAGTACCGCAGCCTTTGCTGCAGCGAGGTATTCGCGCGGGCCGAATTCGTCCTGTTTTCCAAGGCCGATGACCAGTACGCGTTGCGCGGCGACGCCGGCAAGTTTGTAAAGCATACGTGTGGCGCCGACGCGGCCGGGAAGGTCGCCCTTGGCGGCGAGCTCGCGCAGGGCGCCTTTGCTGGCGCGATCGACCGACTGGGCGGCGGCGGAAAGTTGTCCCGAATCGAACACGCCTATGGCTATACAAGGGCCGGTGACAAGCTCCGGCAGGGCGACTTTTGTGCTAAATTCCATGTTGTTTTTCCCGTTCAATATTCACGCCATTCGACAAAGCTGATTATCCATGCTTTGCTCCGAGCAAGTCAAAACACTGCGGAAAAACTAGCCCGTTCCTGTTGAATACCATCTTTCAGCGATCGCTGCTGCGTGAATTTGGCAATCTCGCCATGGCGGTGTTCGCCACGTTGTTCGCCATCACGCTCACCACCCAGTTGATCCGCCTGCTCGGACAGGCCGCCAATGGCAAGGTGCTTTCCGAGGCTGTGCTCGCGCTGCTCGGCTTTTCGGCACTTAATTATCTGCCTGTGCTGTTGTCGCTGACCCTGTTCATCGCTGTGTTGATGACACTGACGCGTAGTTATCGCGACTCGGAGATGGTGGTCTGGTTTAGCGCCGGTGTCGGGCTTACGGCGTGGATACGGCCGGTTCTTATGTTTGCGGCGCCGATCGTGTTTCTGATAGCGGGTTTTTCATTGTTTGTATCGCCTTGGGCGACCAGCAAGAGCGACCTGTATCGGCAGCAAATGGATAACCGGGACGATGTGTCGCGCATTGCGCCGGGGGTGTTTCGTGAAGCGGCAACCGGCGACAAGGTGTTTTTTGTCGAAGCCATTGCCGGCGATGTGTCGAACGTCAAGAACGTGTTTATCTCAACCGCGCTCCACGGCAGCCAGGGCATCATGGTCAGTCGTCGGGGCTTTCAGGAGACCGCGCCGAACGGCGATCGCTTCGTCGTTCTGCTCAACGGTCGCCGCTATGATGGCGAGCCGGGAACGACCGGATACAAAATCATGGATTTTGAGCGCTACGCCACCCGGGTTGAGGCCAAAGAGGCGGCCGCCCAGACGGCGTCGTCGAGGGCGCTGTCTTCATGGGCGCTGCTGAACAACCCTGAGCGCAGCAATTTAGCCGAGTTGCTGTGGCGTATTGGGCTGCCGCTTTCGGCGATAAATCTGGCTTTGTTGGCGATACCACTTTCGTTTGTCAATCCGCGCGCAAGCCGCTCGGTAAATCTGGTGTTCGCCCTGTTCGCTTACATGGTGTACAGCAACCTGCTCGGGGTAATGCAGGCATGGGTTTCGCAGGGCAAGCTGAGTTTTGCCTTGGCCTGGTGGCCGGTGCATATGGTGATGTTGGGCGTTCTTGCCTTGTTGTTCTGGCGCAGGATGAGCCTTGGCTCGTTGTTGTGGTGGCGACGATGATTGTTCTTCGCCGTTACCTCGCGCGTGAAATCTATGGTGCGACGGCGTTTGTTTTTGCGGGCTTCCTCGCCCTTTTCGCTTTTTTCGATTTGATAAACCAGCTTGGAGATCTGGGTAAGGGCAACTACCGCCTGCCCCAAATCATGCTGTATGTTTTTCTTACGCTACCGAGCCACGTCTATGAGCTTGCACCGATCGCGGTGCTGATCGGTACGCTTTATACCTTGTCGCATCTTGCGTCGAATTCTGAATTTACCGTGATGCGTGTGTCGGGTCTCTCGCCGCTGAAGGCGGCGGGGATGCTGGCGCGTATCGGGGTGGTGTTTGTGGTGCTCACCTATGCCTTTGGCGAGTTGATCACCCCCTTTGCCGAAAAGGCGGCGCAGCAGTTGCGGCTCTCCGCGCTGAGCTCATCCCTGGCCCAGGAGTTGCGTACCGGGCTGTGGGTCAAGGATAAGACCCGCTTCGTTAATGTGCGGGAGGTGTTGCCCGATTCGACGATAAAAAATATTCGGGTCTATGACTTTGATTCCGACTTCAGGCTGCAAACCATCAGTGAGGCGGTACGGGGGGATTATCAGGCCGACAATGTGTGGCGTTTGTCCGGCGTGGTGCGCACGCGCTTTGAAGCAGAAAAGGTTTCGCTGGAGAAAATGCCCGAAATGCTCTGGACGTCAGTGCTGACGCCCTCGATGTTGTCGGTGCTCATTGTGCAGCCGGAGCGCATGTCAGCCTGGAATCTGTATCAATATACCAGGCACCTCGACGCCAACAACCAGAAGACCGAGCGTTTCGAGATCGCGCTTTGGAAAAAGCTCGTTTATCCATTTGCCGCGCTGGTGATGATGGCCTTGGCCCTGCCGTTTGCCTATGTGCATACGCGGTCGGGAGGGGTCGGGGTGAAGATATTCGCCGGAATCATGCTGGGGATTCTCTTTCACATGCTTAACAGCCTGTTCTCGCACCTGGGCTTGCTGCAAAACTGGTCTCCGCTTACCAGCGCCATTCTGCCAAGCTTGGTGTTTTTGTCGGCTGCCGTGTTGCTGATGTGGTGGGTCGAGCGCCGCTAAGCGGCTTCTTCAGGGCATGTCACGATACCGGTGCACGCGAGCAGCCGCGTTCAAGCTGGTTTGGTTGCGGTGCGATTTTTGCCGGATGCCTGTGTGGCGACTATCCTGGTGCCGGCAAGCCGGTCGTGGAGAAACTGACGGTCGCGGTCCAGTAGCGCCCACAGGAGCGAGCCAAGTCCCAGCGCGATGAGGATCCAGCCAATGGGTTCATGAGGCCGCTTCCACGCAGTGGCAAGCCCGGCGTAACCCGCGCCAATGGTCATGGCGGCAAGTGCAAGGCGCAATAGCGCGCGTGGCGCCGAAGGTGGGCTGCCGGTACGGTCGACCAAGCGCATTTTCCAGGTCTTCATCGGCAGGGTCTGGCCGCTACGGCACCAGCACCAGAGAAAGTAGGCGCCAAGCACAGATGCGAGATAGATCTGCAGCGCAAGGCGCATCACGCCCTCGATCAGCCCGGGAGCGACGATGTAGAAACTGAGCGCAGAGGCCAGCAGTATGGCCGCCACCAGGAGTGTTTCGTAAAGCAATGAAACCAGGCGCCGTGGCAAGCCGGCGCTTGCCGGCGATGCTGGGCCCGGCATCAAGCCTCGGGCGATCAGCGCGTTGCCGGCGCGGGGGTTGAAGTCGGTTCGGCGGCGGCTTTGGTTGCGGTTGGCGCGGCTTTGGCGCTGGCGGAGAGTTGTTGTTTTTGTTCTTCAGGCAACTGTTGGTATTCCTGCCATTTCTTGCTGACTACCTTTTTTTGTTCCGGCGGCAGCTTGGACAGTTTTTGATACCGCTCGCGCGCGTCGCGGCGCTCGGCCGGAGTCAGTTTGGCCCAGGCTTGCATCTGTTGCTGCACGCGCTGTTGTTGGTCGTTTTTCATCTTGGGGTAGCGCTTGGCGATACCCACCCATTTTTTTTTGCGCTGGGGTTCCATTTGGTCCCAGTCGCTTTCAAGCGGCGCGAGAATCTGCCTCTGCTCGCCGTTTAGTTCGCCCCACGCGGGCTGCTTTTTTTCAGCGGCGGCGTAGGCGAAAGACGAGAGCAGGCAGAGCGCACCCAGTGTTAGGGCGAGGAGCGCTTTAGCCATGCGTCAAAACCCTTATCGAGGTATGCGTCAATCGGAAGGTCGCTTGTGAGCAAAGCCACATCGATTTCCTCGATCTCGCTCGCTTGCTGGTTGCTGCTCCAGATGGCAATGCCGGCCATTCCGAAGATGAGGAAGAGCGCGGTGAATGCAACTTGGGATGTGAAGCCTGGTCCACCGCCAAGGGCGGCGGTGATCCGGTCGGAAACAACCATCGCCATCGCCGGCTGGGCGGTACGCTGGCTAGCCAGCGCGCGCTCGCGCGCGGCGCGAAGCCGTTCGACCTGATCGGACTCCAGATTCAGGTTTTCGTTCAGTAACTTCTTGATTTTATTTTGAAATGAAAATTCTTCGTTCATAGTTCGATTCCTTTTGCGCGAAGCGCCGCAGCAAGTGCATGGGTGGCGCGGGAGCAGTGCGTTTTTACACTTCCCTCGGAACACCCCATGGATGAGGCCGTTTCAGCAACGTCCAGTTCCTCCCAATAACGCAGAAGAAAGGCTTCGCGTTGACGTGGCGGCAGAGTGCGAATCTCATTTTCAATAATTTCAATGACTTGTGACTGCTCCAAGATTTGTCCAGGGCCCATTGGTTTGTTGGAGTGGTCTGAGGTGTCAATAGTTTCAAGTGGATCGAAATCTTCATCCTCTCGATTGGGGGAAAGCGACGAAAACAGCGTGGTCCAGAGGGAACGCACCTTTTGGCGGCGATAGAAGTCGCGAATAGTGTTCTGCAGGATGCGTTGGAACAGCATCGGCCATTCGACGGCTGGCTTTGCGCCGTATTTTTCGGCGAGCTTGAGCATCGAGTCCTGAACGATATCGAGTGCGTGTTCCTGGTCGCGCACGGCGAAAACCGCCTGCTTGAAGGCGCGGCGTTCTATGCTGGCGAGAAAGTCGGACAGTTCCTTGCGTGAAGCCAGAGTTGGCCCCCATTTGTGTTCAGTGCGCAGCGGATATTTCTCCCACGCTTAGATGGTATCAAAATGGAGCCTGATTTGCAGTGGTTTGGGGCAAAAAACTTGACCAATCAAGCCTTAGGATTTACCCTGTTGGGTTTTCGCTGCGTCGTACAAGAGAGTAGGTGAGTACGTTTGCATGCAACTCAAGGCACATAATCAAGTCACAGGATGCCATATCATGGACCGCGGACCGACATTGGAATTTACCGGCGCTGAAATCGTCATCAAATGCCTGCAGGAGGAGAAGGTCGAGTTCCTGTTTGGCTACCCGGGCGGCGCCGTGCTCTACCTTTACGACGAAATTTTCAAGCAGGACAAGATCAAGCACGTCCTGGTGCGTCATGAACAGGGCGCAGCCCATGCCGCGGACGGGTACGCGCGATCGAGCAAGAAGGTCGGCGTCTGCCTGGTCACCTCCGGTCCCGGCCTGACCAACGCGGTGACGGGCATCGCCACCGCCTACCTCGATTCGATCCCGATGGTGATCATCAGTGGTCAGGTGCCGACACGCGCGATTGGCGAAGATGCGTTTCAGGAAGTTGATACGGTGGGCATCACCCGCCCGTGCGTAAAGCATAATTTCCTCGTCAAGGACGTCAAGGACATCGCTGCGACGATGAAGAAGGCCTTCTATCTGGCCAGCAGCGGCCGTCCCGGACCGGTGCTGGTGGACATCCCCAAGGACATCACGATCGCCAAGGCAGCTTTCGAGTATCCCGAAACGGTGACGATGCGCTCGTACAACCCGGTGACAAAGGGCCATCCGGGGCAGATTAAAAAGGCTGTGCAGTTGCTACTAGAGGCAGAGCGACCGATGATTTACGCCGGCGGCGGCGTCATTCTGTCCGATGCGGCGCCCCAGCTCACCGAGTTTGTGCGACATCTCGGGTTCCCGTGTACCAACACCCTGATGGGTCTTGGCGGATTCCCCGCAACCGACCGCCATTCGCTCGGCATGCTCGGCATGCACGGTACCTACGAGGCGAACATGGCGATGCAGAATTGCGATGTGCTGCTGGCCATCGGGGCGCGCTTCGACGATCGCGTGATCGGCAATCCCGAACACTTTGCCCAAAACCCGCGCAAGATCATCCACATTGACATTGATCCCTCGTCGATTTCCAAGCGCGTCAAGGTTGACGTGCCCATCGTCGGCAGTGTGCCCGATGTCCTTGAGGACATGCTCAAGCTGTTGCAGGCAGCCAAAACCAAGCCTGATGTCTCGGCGCTCAAAGAATGGTGGAAGCAGATCGAAACCTGGCGTTCCCGCGACTGTTTGAAATACGACCGCAACAGCGCGATTATCAAGCCGCAGGCGGTGATCGAAAAGCTGTACGAGCTCACCGGCGGCGATGCCATCATCACTTCCGACGTCGGCCAGCATCAGATGTGGGCGGCGCAATTTTACAAATTTGACAAGCCGCGCCGCTGGATTAACTCGGGCGGTCTGGGCACCATGGGCGTGGGTCTTCCGTTTGCGATGGGGGCGATCCTGGCCAACCCTGGTGCGACCGTGGCCTGCGTTACCGGCGAAGCCTCGATCCAGATGTGCATTCAGGAGCTCTCCACCTGCAAGCAGTATCACCTGCCGGTGAAGATCATCAATCTGAACAACCGCTACATGGGCATGGTCCGGCAGTGGCAGGAATTTTTCCACGGCAACCGCTACGCCGAGTCGTACATGAACGCGTTGCCCGATTTTGTGAAGCTCGCCGAGAGCTACGGGCACGTCGGCATGAAGATTGAAAAGCCCTCCGATATCGAACCGGCGCTCAAAGAGGCGCTAGCGCGCAAGGACGATCTGGTGTTCATGGACTTCATCACCGATCAAAAGGAAAACGTCTTCCCGATGATTCCAGGAGGCAAGGGTATTTCCGAGATGATTCTGTCCGAAGACCTCTGAAACGCATCCATTTTTCATCAGGCGGCGGGTCGTCAACTTCCCGATCCTCCGCAACATCCCGTCTGTTACACGGTTCACCAGTTCACGACACGACACCCGAAGACATGCGACACATCATTTCGATACTGCTTGAAAACGAGGCCGGCGCGCTCTCCCGGGTTTCGGGCCTCTTCTCTGCGCGCGGTTATAACATTGAGTCACTGACTGTGGCACCGACGGAAGACCCGTCCCTGTCCCGTATGACCATCGTTACCGCAGGCTCCGATGATGTTGTCGAGCAGATCACCAAGCAGCTGAACAAGCTCGTCGAGGTGGTGAAGTTATCCGATCTCGCCGAGGCGCCGCATATCGAGCGTGAGCTTATGTTGATCAAGGTGCGCGCGGTGGGTAAGGATCGGGAAGAACTCAAACGCATGGCGGATATTTTCCGTGGTCGCATCATCGATGTTACCGATGCGACCTACACCATGGAACTTACCGGCACCGGAGAAAAGCTGGACGCGTTCCTGCATGCGCTGGACGGCAGTGTGATTCTGGAAACGGTGCGTACCGGCGCCTCCGGGATCGCTCGAGGCGAACGTACGCTGAAGGTTTGACCCGCGGGGCGGCGCGTGTTTCGGAGGCGGTCCCGGGATGTCGGGATTGCCAGCGGCGGCAGCGACCTGTCCCCTAAGCCAATTGATTTATAAGAGAGGAAACCATGAAAGTTTATTACGACAAAGACGCAGACCTGTCCCTCATCAAGGGTAAGAAGGTCACCATCGTTGGTTACGGTTCGCAGGGCCACGCACATTCGCTCAACCTGCACGACTCTGGCGTTAAGGTCACGGTCGGACTTCGCAAGGGCGGGGCATCCTGGGACAAGGCGAAAAAGGCCGGGCTCAAGGTTGCCGAAGTGGGGGAGGCGGTTAAAGGCGCTGATTTCGTGATGATGCTCATGCCCGATGAAAGCATCGCCGCAACCTATAAGGCCGAGGTGGAGCCAAACATCAAGAAGGGCGCAACGCTTGCGTTCGCGCACGGTTTCAACGTGCATTACGGCCAGGTTCAGCCGCGCGCGGATCTTGATGTTGTCATGGTGGCCCCCAAGGCGCCCGGCCACACGGTCCGTTCGACCTACGCGCAGGGTGGCGGGGTGCCGATGCTGATCGCGGTTCATCAGAATCCGTCGAAAAAAGCGCGCGACCTCGCCTTGTCCTACGCAGCTGCCATCGGTGGTGCGCGGGCCGGCGTTATCGAAACCAATTTCCGTGAAGAAACGGAAACCGACCTTTTCGGCGAGCAGGCGGTGCTGTGCGGCGGGACGGTGGAACTCATCAAGGCAGGCTATGAGACCCTCGTTGAGGCCGGTTACGCACCTGAGATGGCCTATTTCGAGTGCTTGCACGAACTCAAGTTGATTGTCGACCTGATCTATGAGGGCGGCATCGCCAATATGAA
>CAMDRY010000023.1 GCA_945906975.1 Bordetella parapertussis
GTTGGGCGAGCAGATTACTGAGCGCGGGCTAGGAAACGGTATTTCGATCATCATTTTCGCTGGAATTGCCGCAGGTTTGCCTAGCGCCATTGCCGGGATGCTCGAACTCGTGCGAACCGGAGCGATGAGTCCCTTGGTTGCTTTGCTCATCGCGGTGGCTGTTGCCTTGGTTACGTGGGCGGTTTGCTTTGTCGAGCGAGGCCAGCGGAAAATCCTCGTCAACTACGCGAAACGACAGGTCGGCAACAAGGTTTACGGTGGGCAGTCATCGCACCTCCCTTTCAAGCTGAATATGGCGGGCGTAATCCCCCCTATTTTTGCCTCTTCAATAATTCTGTTTCCCGCCACCATTGCCGGTTGGTTTGGGGCCCATGAGGGCATGACCTGGCTCAAGGACATCGCAGCAACGCTGTCGCCGGGGCAACCGATCTACGTGTTGCTTTACGCGTCGGCGATCGTGTTCTTTTGCTTTTTCTACACGGCCTTGCAATACAATCCAAAGGAAACTGCCGACAATCTTAAGAAGTCGGGTGCGTTTGTTCCGGGGATTCGGCCGGGTGACCAGACATCGCGTTATCTCTAGCGGATTCTGATGCGGTTGACACTCGCAGGCGCCGTGTACGTGACTCTGGTTTGTCTGCTGCCCGAGTTCCTTATTCTGAAATGGAACGTGCCGTTTTACTTCGGCGGAACCTCGTTGCTGATTATTGTTGTCGTGACGATGGATTTCATGTCTCAGGTACAGGCTTACATCATGTCGCACCAGTACGAAAGCCTGCTCAAAAAAGCGAATTTCAAGGGGGCAGGGTTCTCTTCCCGGTAACGGGAGAGACAAGGAGCGCATGTCGAAGGAAGACGTAATCCAAATGCAGGGGGAGATCGCTGAAACACTCCCGAACGCGACCTTCCGCGTGAAGTTAGAGAATGGGCATATCGTGTTGGGACACATCTCGGGAAAAATGCGCATGCACTATATTCGCATCCTGCCGGGTGACAAGGTGACGGTGGAACTTACGCCGTATGACTTATCGAGGGCGCGGATCGTTTTCCGCGCCAAGTAAAAGGGGAAGACCATGAAAGTATTGGCTTCGGTAAAGAAAATCTGCCGTAACTGCAAAGTCATTCGTCGTAATCGTGTGGTTCGCGTGATCTGCAAAGATCCCCGCCATAAGCAGCGTCAGGGTTAAGTTTTTCCGGCGTTTCTCCCGGTTTGGGTGAGCGCAGATGGTTAAAAGTCGATTTTTAAGCTATAATTTCCAGTTTCGCGTTTCCAGCGTGTAGTTAATTAAGGTGACAGTATGGCCCGTATCGCAGGCGTAAACATCCCGAACCACCAGCATGCCGTTATTGCCCTTCAGGCGATTTTCGGCATCGGCAGCGCGCGCTCCAAGGCGATTTGCGTGTCCGCCAATATCAAGTCGGCTACCAAGGTCAAGGACTTGTCCGAACCACAGCTGGAACGTCTGCGCGAGGAAGTCGCCCGTTTCACTGTTGAGGGTGACCTTCGGCGCGAAGTGTCCATGAACATTAAGCGTCTTATGGACCTTGGTTGCTATCGTGGTGTCCGTCATCGCAAAGGACTCCCCCTTCGTGGTCAGCGTACACGTACCAACGCCCGTACCCGTAAGGGGCCGCGCAAGGCGGCGATCGCGGGCAAGGTTCAAGCCGGCAAGTAGCCGTCAGCAGATTCGCGCACATATCGATTTATTGAGGATAAGCACAAATGGCTAAGCCCCCAGCCCAGCAGCCGGCGAATACCCGGGTTAGGAAAAAAGTTAAGAAGAACGTCGCGGAAGGTATCGCGCACGTGCACGCATCGTTCAACAACACGATTATCACCATCACAGACCGTCAGGGTAACGCACTGTCCTGGGCTACCTCTGGAGCTGCTGGCTTCAAGGGCTCGCGCAAGTCGACGCCGTTTGCCGCTCAGGTCGCTGCTGAAAGCGCCGGTAAGGCTGCGCAGGAGTGCGGTGTTAAGAATCTTGAAGTTCGCATTAAGGGGCCTGGGCCTGGTCGTGAGTCGGCTGTGCGCGCACTCAACGCCCTTGGCTTGAAAATCACCAGCATTTCCGACGTTACGCCGGTGCCGCACAATGGCTGCCGTGCGCCCAAGCGTCGCCGCATCTAACGACTTAACGAGAATCCTATGGCACGCAACCTAGATCCCAAATGCCGGCAGTGTCGCCGGGAGGGCGAAAAGCTCTTCCTCAAAGGCGAAAAATGTTTCACTGACAAATGCGCCATCGAGCGTCGGCCCTATGCTCCAGGCCAACATGGCCAGAAGAGCGGTCAACGTTTGTCGGACTTTGGCAAGCAGCTCCGTGAAAAACAGAAGGTTCGTCGTATTTACGGCGTGCTCGAGGGCCAGTTTCGCCGGGTTTATGCCGAAGCATCCAGGCGCAAGGGCGTTACCGGTGAGTCACTGCTGCAGATTCTTGAGTCGCGCCTGGACACCGTTGCGTACCGCATGGGTTTCGGTTCCTCACGGACGGAGGCCCGGCAAGTGGTTCGGCATAACGGCATCTTGGTCAACGGCAAGCGCGTAAACATCCCCTCTTACCAGGTTAAGCCCGGTGATGTGGTTGAAGTGGCTGAAAAATCCAAGGCGCAATTGCGCATCAAGGCAGCCGCAGAGGCCGCTGAGTCGCGCGGCGTTCCCGAGTGGATGGAAGTTGATTCAAAAGGGCTTAAGGGAACGTTCAAGGCGCTTCCGCAGCGCTCAGAGCTGCCTGCCACGATTAACGAGGCTCTGGTAGTTGAGCTGTATTCGAAGTAACGCATTACTGCACAAGGATTTCTCATGCAAACCAGCGGATTTCTGAAACCGCGTATCATCGACGTGCAGAGCATCTCCACATCCCATGCGAAAGTGGTGATGGAGCCTTTCGAGCGCGGATACGGACACACACTTGGCAACGCTCTGCGTCGGGTGTTGCTTTCCTCCATGCCGGGTTTTGCTCCTACGGAGGTGCAGATTTCGGGCGTATTGCACGAGTACTCGACCATCGAGGGAGTTCAGGAGGATGTGGTTGACATCCTGTTGAACCTTAAGGGCGTCGTGCTGAAGCTGCACAACCGTTCGGAGGCGCTGCTCACCCTGAAGAAAAAGGGCGAGGGTCCTGTGACTGCGGGGGATATCGAAGCGTCCCATGATGTCGAGATCATAAATCCAGAGCACGTGATCGCCCACCTGTCGCCTGGCGGCCATCTTGAGATGGAGATCAAGATTGAAAAAGGTCACGGCTACAACCCGGGTAATCAGCGCGAAGTATCGGAAGAGTCCAAAGGCGTCGGCAGGATCATTCTTGACGCTTCGTTTTCGCCTGTAAAGCGCGTTTCCTATGCCGTTGAGTCGGCCCGCGTTGAACAGCGCACGGACCTTGACAAGCTTATTCTCGATATCGAAACGAACGGCGCTATTGAGCCTGAAGAAGCGGTTCGTTACGCAGCGTCGATTCTGGTGGATCAGCTCTCGGTGTTCGCGTCGCTCGAAGGGACGCCTGCCGCGGTTGAAGCGCCGCCCAAGATCACGGTAGATCCGATTTTGCTTCGTCCGGTGGATGACCTCGAACTGACAGTGCGTTCGGCGAACTGCCTCAAGGCCGAGAATATTTATTACATCGGCGATCTTATCCAACGTACCGAAACAGAATTGCTCAAGACCCCCAACCTCGGTCGCAAGTCACTAAACGAGATCAAGGAGGTTTTGGCTTCACGAGGGCTCACCCTCGGCATGAAGCTGGAAAATTGGCCGCCGGCCGGTCTGGAAGCCGTACGCAACTAAGACGGGCGGCGTAAGCCGTCTGTAACAAGGAATCAAGATCATGCGCCACCGTTTGGGACTGAGAAAACTTAACCGCACTTCGAGCCACAGGCTTGCAATGCTTCGCAATATGACAAATTCCTTGCTTAAGCATGAGGTCATCAAGACCACGTTGCCCAAGGCCAAAGAGTTGCGTCGCGTTGTCGAGCCCATGATCACTCTCGGTAAGAAGCCTTCATTGTCGAACCGCCGTTTGGCGTTCGACCGGCTCCGTGATCGTGAAATGGTCACGAAGTTGTTCAACGAACTTGGGCCGCGTTACGCTACACGTCCCGGTGGTTACCTGCGGATTCTTAAGTTTGGTTTCCGCCAGGGCGACAACGCGCCCATGGCTTTGGTCGAACTCATGGACCGGCCGGAGGTCGTTGAAGAGGCTGCATCGGAGCCGGTTAAGCCCTAAAGGCTTTTCCCGCTTAATCAAAAGCTGGCTTGATGCCGGCTTTTTTTTCGCGCCCACTTTGCGCTAATTTGAAGTTGCGCCGTTCAATCTGCATTCAGTGACAGGCTGGTCGCTATCTGCCTGTGGTCGCTATGTGGCGCGATAGCGTGCCCAGGTGGAGTTTCCCGAGCTAAAGCGCTCCGCGAGGCGGGTAATGCGCATCGCGCGCACTTCCACCCAGTTGGCGCTTGCTATCGAAAAGAACCATTTAAATAAACATTGAGGCCGCGGAATGACACGCGGCGTGTCACCGCCGAAACGGCAGAGTAAAAAGCTTCGGGGGCGACGGTTATGGCTAATTGACGGCTTCTTTGCGAAGTTGCCCTTCGTCAACCAACCGACGAATATTGAAGATCGTATCTAAGTCCGCTTTCATATAGGCGTTTTTGACGAAGCCGCTATAAAACTCATCTTCATCCCCCTGTCCCAAGCCGCCCGGCGTTTCGTACTCAAAGCGTACGAATAGTTACCCCGATTGTGGTTCCTCAATCCGCATAACCAGTGTCGCCGCGGGAATGTCGCCATCAGCGTCGGTATCGTAACGAACCTGCTGTAAATTCTCAAAACACACCTTATCCCGTATTTTCGCTTTTCCGAAGCGCAATTCCCGGATGAGCGTATGTTCGTTTCGCTCGAGTATGTGAACCTCATCGAGCGCGAGGACAAACAGTGCCGGACGTTCCGCGCGTAGCACCAAGCCATTCCACAATTGTTCACGCGTCAAAGCCTCAATGAGCAGGTTAGTTGGATCGTTGACTTGTATGAGGTGACTGAAGTTCATGTCTGCGACAAAAGTCCTTGTGTTTATCGGCGTGGCAATCTGGTCCTGAGCTGCAAAAACGGCACAGCAAAGTTGAGCTGGAACTTATGCGCGAAAGAGGCTCCCTGCGGGATCTGCCTCGCCATCGTAATGCTTACTAAAGGTGAGCATAGGAACCGCTGTTGCTTGCTTTGGATTTATCCCAGTAGCAGAAGGGCGACACCGCTAACCGAGAGAGCGGCGCCGCAAAGTAGTTGTCTGGTGATTGGCTCGTTACGAAGCAGGACCGTGCCAAAGGCAAGTGCGAACAATGGAAAGGTGGCAGCGATGCTTGATACGACCGCAACGCTGCCGCTCGCTAAGCCCAGATACATTGCGAGCATAGCGGCGCCGTTGCACAGTCCTACCGCCATAAACCAAGGCACCGTCGCGCGCGGCACGTCAACCGCCCGTCGTCCGCGAAAAAAGTAGATCAAGGTGATTAGAATCGCCGAGGCGGTGTAGGCAATTAGCACGGCGGCGAAAGGATTGTTCCAAAAGCCAAAGCCGCCCGTGGTGAAATTTTGCGCGATTGCGCGCACGGCCGCAGCGCCAAGGGGGAAGGCAAGCGCGAGCAAGGGCCAGTGCCGCGGAGCGCTCCGCCCGCCCATGCTAAGCAGCGCGCCGCCTGCGACTACGACCAAGGTACCCATCACAACGGAGGTGGTGAGGTGCTCACCCAGAAACACAATCGCCCCAGCACTCGCAAACACCGGAGTCGTGCCATAAAGGGCGCCCGCTGTACCCGGCCCCATACGCCGATTCGCTTCGAAGCCGAGCAAGGTGGCTGCGACTGGGAAAAACAGGCCGGTAAGCGCGAATGTCAGCGCGGCGTGACTGTTCCAACCTGAAAGGTCAAGAAAGAACGGCGCGAGCAGCCAAAGGATGATGCAGGTGGTGGGCAGGCTGATGGTAGCGCCGGCGGTCGGGTCGACCTGGGCGAGGCCGCGTTTGCTGAGAACCAGACCCGCACCAAAACACATGGAGGCTAAAAGGGCCCAGAGAACGAACGCCGGCATCACCGGTTTATCAAAATGACGCGATAGTCGTTGATATTGGTTCGTGTCGGACCGGTGACAATCAGGTCGCCAAGGCGTTCATAAAAACCGTAACCATCGTTGTTTGCCAGAAGTTTTTTTGCAGATATCCCCAGTTTTTCCGCGCGCGCCAGCGCGTCCGGCGATAACACGGCTCCGGCGTTGTCTTCCGAGCCATCAATGCCGTCCGTGTCGGCGGCCAGTGCCCAGGTATCCGGCATGCCATCAAGTTCTATCGCAAGTGAGAGCAAGAACTCTGTACAGCGTCCACCGCGGCCCTTGCCGCGCAGTGTCACGGTGCATTCGCCCCCGGATATGAGCGCCACCGGGGCTTTAAACGGGGCGGCGTGTGTCTGGATCTGACGGGTCAGCGCGGCGTAAACCTTTGCGACTTCGGCCGCTTCGCCTGTGACGCTGTCGCCCAGCACGACCGCCGGAATGTGATGTTGTTCGAAAAATAAGGCTGCCGCGCGCAAGGACTGCTGTGCCGTGGCAATGAGCTTCGTGCTTACCCGCTCAAACGCTTTGTTGCCTGGCTTGGGTGTTTCTGCAACTTCGCCGCGTGCGCCGCGTTCAAGATGTGCCGTGACAGTCGCCGGGGCGTTCACCCCGAAGCGCGCAAAGATATCGAGCGCGTCCTGATAGGTCGAGGGATCCGGGGAGCAGGGCCCTGAAGCGATATGCGTGGGATTGTCCCCGGTGACATCCGAGATCACCAGGGCAAGCACCTCGGCTTTGCATGCCGCGGCGAGCCTGCCCCCTTGAATCAAGGAAAGGTGCTTGCGTACCGTATTCATGTCCTGGATTGGTGCGCCACAGCGCAGCAATTCGCGAGTGGTGGTCTTGAGCTCGTCCATCGTAATGGCCTGGACCGGCAGGGATAGCAAGGAGGAGCCGCCGCCGGAAACCAGCATCAGCAGCAAGTCATCTTTGCCCAGTGATCTTGCGAGACGGAGGATTTCTCGCGCCGCCGTCTCGCCCGACTCATCGGGTACGGGATGGCCCGCCTCGATCACCTTGATGCGGTTGGTAAGCAGGCCGTGCTGGTAGCGCGTTATGACCAAGCCCGACAAAGGGGCTTCTGCCGGCCAGTGCTGCTCGACCGCAAGCGCCATCGAGGCGGCCGCTTTCCCTGCGCCCACCACCACGGTTTTGCCTTTGGGCGGCCGCGGCAGGCTGGCTGGAAGGATTTGAAAGGGGTCGGCGGCAGATACGGCGGCGTTAAAGCTCGCTGTGAGCAATGCTTTGGGATCCATGCCGCGAAGCTACCAGCTTTTGCGGTGTCTCGTCACGTGATGCGATAAAATTTCCACCACGGTACACCAGCTAACACGCAAGCTGCGATACCGAGCCTGGCTCGGCCCGAAAAAACAACTATTTCGAGGGGGAGTTTCTGGTGGAAGCTTTCAAATCGGGCGCCGACGCCCTGTTTATTCTTTAGGGTGCGGTGATGGTGCTTGCCATGCACGCCGGATTCGCGTTTCTTGAATTGGGCACGGTGCGGACCAAAAAGCAGGTCAACGCCCTGGTAAAAATACTCACCGACTTTTCAGTTTCGACACTAGCCTATTTTTTGTCGGTTACGGCGTCGCGTATGGCATTAGATTCATCGTCGGGACCGATACCTTGGCGCAGAAAAATGGCTATGATCTGGTGAAACTCTTTTTTCTACTCACCTTTGCCGCGGCGATCCCCGCCATTGTTTCAGGCGGCATCCGGTCGGAGCGCTTTTCACCGGTGCTGTCGCCGGAGGCCTGTTTGTCTACATGTTCACGCTTACCCAGAATCACTGGAAAATCGATGATGTTCTGGGTGTGTGGCCTTTGTACGGCTTGTGTGGCGCTTGGGGGCATCGCTGCCGGCATTTTCGGCGCAAAGGCGCTGGGTGGCCTTGGTGGTGTCGCGTTAATGTCGCAGCTATGCGGCACCCTGCTCGGGATTGTCGTGGTCTTCGCAGGAGGCATAGTGGTTTATGGTGGACTTAAGGTGACGCTGGACCTGCGCCGTGATGAAGAGGAGGAATTCAACGGTGCCGACATTTCCATCCATCGGATTTACGCATCGCCAGATCGCGATCCGCGCTGAGCGGGTGGTCCGGAAAACGACCCCGGCGCCTGGCGTTGCGCCGGGATAATTTCCCTTAGAGCACCCCCATCATCCGCAGCGCGGCACGATTGAGCGTGGTGCCTGAGGTTGAGAACTTGTCCATGATGGTGAAGTGATTGTCACCGGGCGAGGGGTAATCGCCTGAGATCACCTTGCTCCACGCCTTGTTCAATATTGCATTCTGGTCGTGAAAGCCGCGCGGTTCTGCGCTGCCCACCGCGGTGCAAAGCGGCGCATCGGTGGCCGGGGGCATCAACGCCGGACTTACCCTGGCAGCCGCTCTTTCCGTCAGGCGCAGGTCAACGTTGACGAATCCCGCGCGGGTCAGCGGCCGCAGGTCGTACAGCCCGCTGATTGAAAACCCCGCCTGGAATATTTTTTTCGGCAGATCCGAAGCAAACTGCGGCCAAAGCGCGGCCATCATCATCGCTGCGAGGTGTCCGCCGGCGGAATGGCCGGCGATGTAAATCCGATCGGGGTGCGCGCCGAAGTTGCTCGCGTTGCGGTAGAGCCATGCGCTTGCCTGCAGTACTTGGCGTACGATTTCCTCCACCGTTACAGCTGGGCAAAGCGCATAGTTGGGCACGGCCACGGTGACGCCGGCTTTGGTGAATGCCGGCGCGACAAACGAAAAATCCTTTTTGTCGAGGGCGCGCCAGTAACCGCCGTGGATGAACATGAGCAATGCGCGGCTCGGGCCCTGCGGGCGGAAAATATCCAGCTTTTCCATCGCGTGTGTCCCGTACGGGACATCAAGGTAAGCTGGACAGGTCGCACGGGCTTCATGCGATTCTTTGTCCCAGCGCGCGAAAATATCAAGCGCGTTGGGCACAGTGGCGCGGGGGTTGTAAAGCGAATCATTGTTGGTGGCCATGTCTCATCCGGAGTGGGGTCGTGAAGCTGCATTATCACGCAGTGACGGCCTTAGGCCAATATGGGCTAAGGTCGGCTCTCCAAACCCGGTAGGGATCGGTGGGCTTGGGGGCGGTGTTGTGCGGTCAAAGCCGGCGATCTCCAGTTTGGCCGTTTTTCCTTGCGCCAAGCGCATGCGTTGCCGTATGCGCCCACTTACAATCAGGCAAAATAGGTGCATCGGCGCATCGGTGCATCGCGCCAACAAGGCGTTGCAAGCCCACTCATGGCGTTTTTAGCAAGGAGGAAGCGGATGAATGCACCGGACAAGATCGAGGGCGGCCAATGGCCGGGCAGCGGCGCAAGCCGGGTGCCCTACGCGACCTACACCGATGCCGGCGTTTACAAAGAGGAACTAGAGCGTTTCTTTTATCGCGGCCACTGGATTTATGTTGGCCTGGAGTGTGAGATTCCCAACCCCGGTGATTTCAAGCGTTCCTGGGTCGGTGAGCGTTCGGTCATCGTCGTGCGCGATCCCGATGGCTCGGTCAACGTCGTTGAGAACCGCTGCGCGCACCGCGGCGTGGTCTTTTGCCAAAAGGAGCACGGCAACGCGGCGGATTTTACCTGCCCCTACCACCAGTGGAATTACGACCTCAAGGGCAACCTGCAGGGCGTGCCCTTTCGCCGTGGTGTCAGGGTCAAGGACGAGAATGGCACGCACGTCAACGGCGGCATGCCGGCTGATTTCAAGCTCGAGGAAAACGGCCTCGTCAAACTCAAGGTTGCGGTCAAGGGGGGCGTCATCTTCGCCTCGTTTGATCATTCCATCGAAGACCTCGACAGCTATCTTGGTGAAGTGCGTCCGTGGGTCGAGCGCGCCTTTGACGGGCGCAAGCTGACCCTGCTTGGCTATTCACGCCAGCGCATTCCGGGCAACTGGAAGCTGATGCAGGAGAACATCAAGGATCCCTATCATCCGGGCCTCTTGCATACCTGGTTTGTCACCTTCGGCCTGTGGCGCGCCGACCAGCGTTCGGAAATGGTCATGGACGCGCACGGCCGTCACGCCGCCATGGTCGGCTATCGCAGCAGCGGTGGCAAGGGCGATGTGACCAAGGGCGTTACGAGCTTCAAGGAGAATATGAAACTCGAGGACGATCGCGTGCTCGACGTGGTGCCCGAGGCCTGGTGGAATGGCCCGACTGCCTGCATGCAGACAATTTTTCCATCGCTGATCATTCAGCACAACGTCAATTCAATCTCAACCCGGCAAATCGTACCGCTGGGGCCCAACGCTTTTGATTTTGTCTGGACCCATTTTGGTTTCGACGACGACACCCCGGAGATGACGCGGCGGCGCCTGCGCCAGGCCAACCTGTTCGGACCGGCGGGCTATGTTTCTGCCGATGATGGCGAGGTGATCGAGTTATCGCAACACGGCTTTGCGCAAAACGGCGCCAACAATACGCTGTGTGAACTGGACGGTCGCGAGGTGGGTGGTGTGCCGCACAACGTCACCGAAACGCTTATTCGCGGCATGTACAAGTATTACCGTCAAGTGATGGGGCACTGACATGGGCGACAATAAGCCGATCAAACCGATGCCCGATGTGGCGTTGGGCCTGGAAGTGCATGACCTGTACGCGCGCTACGCCGCCTGCCTCGATCACGGCGACTTCAAGGACTGGCCGGATTTTTTTACCGCAGAATGCGTCTACAAGCTCATTCCGCGCGAAAATCATGACCGTGGACTGCCGCTGGCGACACTTTCTTTTGAGAGTAAAGGCATGCTGCGAGATCGGGTCTTTGGTATTTCAGAGACGCTGTTCCACCAACCTTACTACCAGCGCCATATCGTGTCTGGCGTGCGCGTGACGGGAGAGGAGGCGGGGCTGGTACTCGCTGAGGCGAATTATCTGGTCATTCGCACCAAGAAGAACCAACCCTCGGAGGTGTTCAACGCCGGGCGCTACATCGACCGCCTGGCCCGCGTCGACGGTCGATTGCTTTATGCCAGCAAGCTGTGCGTGTTCGACAGCGAACTGATTCCTAACTCGATCATTTATCCGATCTGATTGTCTGATCTGATTGTCCGATCTAATTGCCCCAGAGCCCCCGGGGTTTAGTACTGCCCGCGTGGTTCCAGTCCCAGGCAGTGCTGGCCGTACATGCTGCTGACGGCATCCCAGTTAAGGCTGATGTGCCGCCCGGAGGCATGTACGTCGCGCCATGCGCGCTGTACCGAATTTGAAAGTTGCAGGCCGGCTCCGCCGACCGCCTCGAACAGGGCTGTCGCTCCCTGTGTCGAGAGTTTCACGGCATAGGCCTGGTCACGGCGGTTCCTGATGCGCTTCTCGATCGTGATGGGGGTGCCGTTAGCGGCGTCCTGTTCGACGTCGCGGGTGTCGCGCAGCAACAGCAATTTTGCCGCATCGATTGCTGCAGCGGCTTCGGCGATGCGCGACTGCACCTGCGGAAACTCGGCCATGCGCGCACCGCCTCCGGCGACCGCGCCACGGGTTGTCTTGGTGCCTATCCAGTCGACAAAATCGTCCAGTGCGCCCTGCACCATGCCCAAAGCGGGGGTGCAGATACAAACCGGCAGGCCGGCGAGCAGGGGAATCTTGTAAAGCGGGTTGGTGTTGAACTGCGCACCGGGCGGATTGTTCGACGAGGCCTGCGCGAAAGTGATCCTGCGGTGCGCCGGAACGAACACCTCATCCTGGATGATCACCGATTTGCTGCCGGTGCCGGCGAGTCCGACGGTATGCCAGTCATCTTCTATGCTTGTTTGCTCGCGCGGCACGATCACGAAGCCGGCGTCGGCGCGCACCCCCTCTTTTTCCTGCGGAAAGGTGACGCCAAGCAGGTACCACTCGGTGTTGTCGCAATTGCTGGTGAAGGACCATTTGCCGCTGATCATGTAGCCGCCTTCCGCGGTGCGGGTCTTGCCCGCAGGGGCGTACGATCCGGACAAAATGGCATCCGGATTGGCCCACACGTCTTCTTGCGCCTTGATCGGGAATAATGCGAGCAGCCACTGATGGACGATGCCCAGCGATACGCACCAGGCCGAGCTGCCACAACCGCGGGCGAGCTCGAAATTGATTTCAACCAGTTCGCTAAAACCGTACTCAAAGCCGCCGAAGCGCGCCGGTTTCATTAGATTGAACAAGCCTGCTTCGCGCACGGCGTCTATGGTTTCGCGCGGCACGCGTCGGTTGCGTTCGGTGTCCTCCGCACGCGCACGCAAAATCGGCGCGAGCGATTGAGCGCGCCGGCGCAACTCGTCAAAGGGAACGCGGTTCGCGGCGGGCAGGCCCCCGCGGGCCATGTCTATGGCTGAGTTCATGCTCTCCTCCTCAGGAGTGGTTCTCATTGGATGCTACCCGGCCATGTGCTGCCGAGTGCAACGCATTCAAACAGATAATGTTTGAATGTGCAAACAAATATTCACAAGTATTTGATGCGCCGCACAATGACGTATATAAAAAAATTATTTAAATTAACGTCTTATTGCGCTTGTGTACGTTTTTGACTTTAAATTGTTTGTATCTGCAAGGAGATTATCGTTAGAATCGCAAACGCGAAAACTAAGCAGAGCTTTGTCCATGAGCGCCACGTCCCTCTTGCCGGAACCCATTGAGGCAGCAGAAGCTACCGACTTCGACCTGGAGTCGACCCTGCCGTATCTGCTTAATCGGGCGGGGGTGCGTATTGGCGCCGCTTTCAGCGAGGACATCCGGCGATTTGGCTTGTCTTTGCATCAATGGCGGGTGCTGGCTTGTTTGTCGCACCAGGCTCCGCAAAGCATCACCGAGCTTGCGGCGCACACCAGCATAGAAGTGTCGACCTTGTCGCGCATGGTTTCCTCATTGTTCGATGGCGGACTGCTCGCTCGCGGGCGTTCGGATGACGATGCGCGCTCCGTCCGACTTCATCTCACCGATGAAGGGCGCGAATTGGCCAACCACATCATTCCGGTCGCGTCGCTTTATGAGCGCATCGCGCTTTCAGGGATGAGTGAAGATGAAGTGGTGTTGCTCAAGGCCTTGCTGGCCAAGGTGTACAACAACGTGATCTCACTGGGGCCGAGAATTCCGGCGCGGCGTAAAAGTAGCGCAAAAACAGCAGTGGGACATGCCATCGACGCAATCGAAACAATTCCGTCGGCATGATTGAAATCTGGTCAAAAATGCAAGCTAACGTATAAAAATAAGGCGGGGCGCGAGCTTCGCTTTGTCATATCGAAAAATGCGCCGGTCTGTTGCCGGTGAAAATGGGGGAAATGCAATGCTTGGAAAAATCGGACTTGAGGAACACTTCGCCATTGACGACACGCTGCAGGATTCCAATGGCTTTTTGCCCGACGGTGTCTGGCCCGAGTTGCGAGACCGCCTGATGGATATCCAGGACAAGCGCCTGCGCCAGATGGATGAGCACGGCATGGAGATGATGATCCTGTCGCTCAACGCGCCGGCCGTCCAGGCCATTCCCGACCCCAAGCGCGCCAACGAAATCGCCCGTCGCGCCAACGATTTTCTTGCTGAGCAGGTGGCCAAGCGCCCGGATCGTTTCCAGGGCTTCGCCGCGCTGCCTATGCAGGACGCGGACATGGCGACGCGTGAACTTGAGCGTTGCATGAAGGATTTGGGTTTCAAGGGCGCTCTGGTGAACGGCTTTTCACAGGTGGGCGATGTCAACACCGCGGTGTATCTTGACGCACCGCAATACCTGCCGTTCTGGGCGGCGGTTGAGCGTCTTGACGCGCCGTTTTACCTGCACCCGAGAAATCCGCTGCCGTCCATGTCGCAAATCTACGCGGGCCATCCCTGGCTGATGGGGCCGACCTGGGCCTTTGGCCAGGAAACCGCGGTGCACGCACTGCGCCTCATCGGGTCCGGCCTCTTCGACAAGCACCCGGGCATCAAGATAATCCTCGGCCACATGGGCGAGGGCCTGCCCTTCAGCATGTGGCGCATCGATCATCGCAACGCCTGGACCAACGAGAAGGCCAAGCACCAGGCCAAGCACAAGATCGCCAAATACTTCCAGGAAAATTTCTGGCTGACGACATCGGGCAATTTCCGCACGCAGACGCTGGTCGATGCGATGATGGAAATCGGTTCCGATCGCATTTTGTTTTCCACCGACTGGCCGTTCGAGAACATCGATCACGCGGCGATCTGGTTTGACAACGCTAGTATCAGCGAGGCAGACCGCATAAAAATCGGGCGACAAAACGCGATCGATCTGTTCAAGCTGAAAAAATAGCCCTTGTCAGTGTGGAACTGCTTTCGCCAACCGAGGCTGTCGCGTAGCATGTTCCAGGGTGGAAATGAGCGCACGCCCAGCGCATCTTGCTTTGGCGGGCGCTGTGAAATTGCCGGAACCCTAGAAACCCTAGAAACACTAGGAGCGCTGGGATTACCGGGGGCAAGTGAGGAGATGTCATGGCGTTTCAGGTAACGCTCCAGCCGAGCGGCCATAGCTTTACCGTTGAGCCGGGCCAGAAAATTCTCGAGGCCGGCCTCGCCGCGGGCCTCGCCATGCCCTACAGCTGCCGCAGCGGCGTCTGCCGCACCTGCATTGGCACGGTGCTCGAGGGCACGGTGGATCTGGGCTTTGTTCACGAGCGCTACCTTCCCGATTCAGAAAAGGCCAAGGGCTGCGCGCTGCTGTGCCAGGCCACGGCTCAATCGGATCTGGTGATCGAGCGGACGGAAATCGACGGCCTCGCCGGCATCACCGTCGGCAGGGTGCCCTGCCGTGTCGTCAGCATCACGCGCCCGGCCGAAGACGTCACCATCCTCGACCTGCGCCTGCCGATGAATGAGAACATGATGTTCCTCGCCGGGCAGTATGTTGACCTGCTGCTCAAGGACGGCAAGCGCCGCAGCTACTCCATCGCCTGCCCGCCGCAACCGGAGGGCGTGTCGCATGTCGAACTGCACATCCGTCATCTACCCGGCGGCCATTTCACCGACAAACTGTTCGGCGGTGAAGTGAAGGAGCGCGATGTCATGCGCTTCGAGGGTCCGCTCGGCTCGTTCTACTTGCGCGAAGACAGCGCCAAGCCCATCGTGATGGTCGCCAGCGGCACCGGTTTCGCACCGATAAAAGCCATGATCGAATACGCGATTCGCCGCGGCATCAAGCGGCCGATGCGCCTGTACTGGGGCTGCCGCGCCAAGCGCGATCTCTACATGCTCGATTTGCCGCAAAAGTGGGCGGATGAGCAGGCCGGGTTTGAATTTGTGCCGGTGTTGTCCGAGCCAGATGCGGCGGACGCATGGGGCGGGCGCAGCGGGCTGGTGCACCAGGCCTTGATGGACGACTTTCCCGACTTGTCGGGCCACCAGGTCTATGCCTGTGGCGCGCCGGTGATGGTTGATGCCGCGCGTGCCGGTTTTGTCGCAAAGTGCGGGCTGCCGGAAGGCGAGTTTTACGCCGACTCGTTTTTGACCGAAAAGGAACGCACAGCCGTATAAATTCTGGCGGTGTCAGCCGCCGCAAACCATGGGTCACGGGCGGTGGCGTCCGGATTCAACCAATAAGGAGGAGTGAACATGATTCCAGGAGACGGCAAGGTCGCGGTTGAAAACCAGGGCTCGGTGGTCAAGCCCTATGTGATGTCGCACGGCACGCTCGAGTGCTACAGCCTCAAGCAGTCGCGCAAGTTCTACGAGGAGTTTCTCGGCCTTGAGTGCGTGCGCCACGCAAAGCCGGCGATGGTGATCCGCTGCGGGCTCAAGTTCCACATCGTGTGCGTCGAGGTCGGTGACCAGGTGCACCCGACCAACGTGCTCAACCATTGGGGCGTGGATGTGCGCAGCAAGGAGGAAGTGGACGCCGCGCACAAGGCGGCCAACGCCATGAAGGACAAGTACGGCATTCGCCAGGTGCTGCCGGTGCAGAACATGCACGGCGTGTACTCGTTCTACATGGAGGACTGCGACCACAACTGGTGGGAAATCCAGTATTACGACGGCTACCAGCACGACGACATGTACGACTTCGGCGATCGGTTCTCGATGGATGACGGCGTCGACGTGCGCAGCTTGAAAGAACTCGAAATCAAGACGAGCGGCTAGTGTTCGTACTCGCCACACTGCTGGTATCAGGGCGGCGCGTTGCCGCCATGCGCATCGCCGGTCGTTACTGGCCGGTGGTGGCGGCAGCGCGCGCAGCCAGCATCGCCGGGCTGGAGGGTGATCTCGAGTCGTACTTCGCCGGCTGGCGGGCGGCTTTCCCGCGCCTGAAGCGTCTCGCGGCTGCGATTGAGGCGGGCAAGGTGCACGGGCGGCTCGCCGTGCCAGAAACAAAGGCTCGTCTTGATACGCCCCTGCGCCCGCCCAAGATCATTTGTGTCGGCGCCAATTACGCCGACCACCTGGCCGAAATGAAGGCGAGCTCGATCAAGAAAGTGCGCGGCGTGCCGCCGTTCTTTTTCCTGAAACCGCCCTCGACGGTGCTGTCTGGCCCCGGTCCGACGGTGTTCATGCCGCGCGACTGCAAAAACCTCGACTGGGAAGCCGAGATGGTGGTGGTGTTTGGCAAGGGCGGCAAGGACATTGCGCCTGAGCGTGCGCTCGAGCACGTCGCCGGCTACACCCTGGGCATTGACTTCACGGCGCGCGACCTGTTCTCGGCGCCGGACAGTTTTTTCAAGTTCAATTTCGTGCTGGGTAAATGCCAGGACACGCTATCACCGGTGGGGCCTGCGATTGTGCCTGCGGCCTTTGCCGACGGCGACGACCTGCATTTTTCGCTCTCGGTGAACGATGTGCAAAAGCAGTCCTCCAGCACGCGGTACATGATTTATTCGCTGGCAGAGCAGATCGCCGGTGTCAGCCGCGGCGTGCGCATCGAAGCCGGCGACCTGATGTTCACCGGCTCGCCGGCGGGCGTGGGGCTACCGCGCGGCGAAAAGCTCAGGCGTGGCGACCGCGTGCGCGTCGAATCGCCGGATATTGGTGTGATGGAAGTGGTCATCCAGGCACCGCGGTAACGAGGTCGCAGCAACAGCAGCAACTAACAACAGGCCGGTACAGCCGGAGCACAACACCAACCGACATACCCAAGGAGGAAACACCATGAAAGCCAGTCGTCGCAATGTCCTTATCGCCGGGGTCCTGCTGGTCCCGGCGCTGTTTGCCGCACCCGCAGCGCTCGCCCAGTCGGGTCCCATCCGCATTGGCAGTACGCTTGCACTGACCGGCCCCTTGAGCGCCACGGCAGTCATGCAGAAAATCGCCGGCGAAATCTACGTCGAGCAACTCAACAAACGTGGCGGCCTGCTTGGCCGGCAGGTGGAATGGATTCTCAAGGACGACCAGTCCAAACCCGATCTTGCGCGCACGCTCTACGAGCAGCTGATCACTTCGGACAAGGTCGATCTCATCACCGGTCCTTATGCCACGGGCGCGACGCTTTCCGCCATGGGTGTCGCGCAGCGCTACAATAAGGTTTTACTGCATAACACCTTTGGCCTGCCGGCCCTTGCCAAGTACGAAATGCAATTTTCTGTATCGGGCGGCGCCTACGAGATTGAAAGCGTGTGGCCCAATCTTGTTCTTGACGCCGTTGCCTCGGGCGGCAAGCCACCCAAGACGGTCGCGGTGCTGGCCAGCAAGTTCCCTTCCGTGCATTTCGTTTCGCAAGGGGCGCGTGAAGCGCTCAAGAAACGCGGTCTCACCGAAGCGATTTATCTCGATTGGGATTTCGGCAACCGTGACTTTGGCGCCATCGCAGCACGTGTCAAGGAAGCCAAACCCGATTTCGTGTGGATAGGCGGGGTGGGCCTGGAGGGAAACCTGCTGCTCGACGCGATGAAGAAAATAGATTACCTGCCGCCGCAGACTTTTGTCGCATTTCCGGCGCCCGGCCCCATGGCCAAGTCGCCCGACGGCAAGGGTGTGCTCGCCCTTACGGTTTTTGAGGAGCACGCGCCATTCACCAGCAATGCGGTGGCGGCCGAGTTCATAAAGGCTTTCCATGAGCGCGCGGCCAAGGCCAATCTTCCTGATCCGTCGGTGGAGTTGATCGCGGCGGTGGCCTATGCGACCTGGCAGGTGATGGAAACGGCGGTCAACGCAACCAAGAGCTTTGATGACAAGCAGATTGCCGCCTGGATCAAGAAGAGCCAGGTTGA
>CAMDRY010000024.1 GCA_945906975.1 Bordetella parapertussis
AGGGCGCCGTTCCGAATGTCCTCACCCAATTCCTTGTTTGCGCCGGATAGCGGCGTTGACTGGCCGATGAGTATGGTTTTGGCGGTCACCCCGGCAATGGGGGCCTGAGGCCAGGCGGTGAATGGCAGTGCAAGTGCCAAAATAACTAGTGCAAACTGCAAACCGTGTTTTCCCATAGCGAGTTCCCTTTATGGCAATTCACCCAGCGAGCCCACTGTACTGGAATATTGAACCAGGTGGTGCTGGGTCGGCGCACTATGCCTCCGCGACCATTGTACCGTTTCCTGCCCGTCTGCCTGCTGCAGTCATATCGGCTTCACGCGCGAATGCGCCATATGCGTCTGTGTTCGGAACCGGCAATGAGCGCGGTTAAGGTTGGCAGCGGAGGTGACCCGTGTGCGGCGGGTCACCTGCGCCCCTCATGGATAGGCTCAGGAAGCGAAAAATTCCTTGGCTTTGTCCATCCAGGACTTGGCGCGCGGGTTGTGCCGGTCGCCATCTGACAAGTTGAGTGTTTCCAATTCACGAAGCAATTCCTGTTGGCGCTCTGTGAGTTTAACCGGAGTCTCCACCACGACATGGCATAGCAGATCCCCCAAATTTTGGCTGCGTACCCCGCGTATGCCCTTGCCGCGCAGGCGGAAAACCTTGCCGCTTTGTGTCTCCGACGGAATCTTCATTTTAGCCGCCCCATCCAGCGTGGGAATTTCGATTTCCCCGCCAAGGGCGGCCGTGGTGAAACTGATTGGCATTTCGCAATGCAGATCGTCGTGGTCGCGCTGGAATACGGCATGCGGTTTTAGATGTAGCTGCACATAAAGGTCGCCAGATGGTCCTCCGCTTTGTCCGGCTTCGCCCTCACCGGCGAGACGGATACGGTCGCCCTCGTCAACGCCTGCGGGAATCTTCACCGACAGTGTTTTGTGTTGCTTGGTGCGCCCGGCACCGGAGCAGGTGGGGCATGGTTCGGGAATTATTTTTCCTGTGCCGTGGCAGCGTGGACAAGTTTGTTGAATCGAAAAAAATCCCTGCTGCATACGTACCTGCCCATGGCCTTCGCAGGTCGGGCAGTTTTTCGGGGCGGTGCCTGGCTTTGCGCCAGATCCTTTGCACGGTTCGCACGAGACCATGCTCGGCACGCGGATTTTTGTTTCCGTGCCTTTTGCCGCGTTTTCCAGGGAAATTTCAAGGTTGTAGCGCAGGTCGGCACCACGGGAAACGCCTGAACGTCCGCCCCTGCCGCCAGAAGTCTGACCGAATATGTCGCCGAATATGTCGCCAAATGCATCCGAGAAATTTGAAAACCCCTGCCCACCCGCACCGGCAGCCGAGGGATCTACCCCTGCGTGCCCGTATCGGTCATAGGCGGCCCGCTTGTTTGCATCGGAGAGCATTTCGTAGGCCTCTTTCGCCTCCTTGAAATGATCTTCCGACTTCGGGTTGTCCGGATTGCGATCCGGGTGATGTTTCATGGCGAGCTTTCGATAGGCTTTTTTTATCGCCTCTTCATCAGCGTCCTTGTTGATGCCCAGAACTTCGTAGTAATCGCGTTTTGCCATTGGAAGGGAACCTTAAAACGCGAAGACGCAAAGCGCACAATTCGGAGAATCCCGTTTGTGTCACTTTGCGCCATCGGCGCTGTTGCGTTGATTTGTTATTTTTTTGCGTCCTTGACCTCGGTGTACTCGGCATCTACCACATTGCCGTCGTCCTTCTTGGCCTCAGCCTGTCCGGTTGCTTCTGGTGCAGCCTTTTCTTGTGCGTCGGCATACATTTTTTCACCGAGTTTTTGCGATACCTGTGCCAGAGCCTGCGATTTTGCTTCGATTGTTTCCTTGCTGTCGGACTTGAGTGCCTCCTCGGCATCCTTGAGCGCTGCTTCAATCTTTGATTTTTCATCAGCGTCAATCTTGTCGCCGTAGTCGGCAAGGGATTTTTTCACCGAGTGAATGAGCGCATCAGCCTGATTGCGCACGGTCACCAATTCAATGGTCTTTTTATCATCGTCAGCGTGCGCTTCGGCATCCTTGACCATGCGCTGGATCTCATCTTCCTTCAGGCCTGAGTTTGCCTTGATGGTGATCTTGTTTTCCTTGCCCGTGGCCTTGTCCTTGGCAGAAACGTGCAGGATGCCGTTTGCATCGATGTCGAAGGTGACCTCGATTTGCGGCATGCCGCGAGGTGAGGGCGGAATACCCTCCAGATTGAACTGGCCGAGGCTCTTGTTGCCGGATGCGACCTCGCGCTCGCCTTGCAGCACGTGAATCGTTACGGCAGACTGGTTGTCGTCCGCGGTCGAAAAAACCTGCTGGGCCTTGGTCGGGATCGTGGTGTTTTTCTGGATAAGTTTTGTCATCACGCTGCCCAGGGTTTCGATGCCCAGCGACAGCGGCGTGACGTCGAGCAGGAGCACATCCTTGACCTCACCTTGCAGCACACCGCCCTGAATGGATGCGCCTACGGCAACAGCCTCGTCCGGGTTCACATCGCGCCGTGGTTCCTTGCCGAAGAGCTCCTTGACCATTTCTTGCACTTTGGGCATGCGTGTCATGCCGCCAACGAGGATTACGTCCTCAATGTCGGTGATTTTCACGCCGGCATCCTTGATCGCCAGCTTGCAAGGCTCCATGGTGCGGGCGATCAACTCTTCGACCAGGCTCTCGAACTTTGCGCGGGTGATCTTGACCGCCAAGTGTTTGGGCCCTGATTTGTCGGCTGTAATGTAGGGTAGATTGACTTCGGTCTGCTGCGACGAAGAAAGCTCGATCTTTGCCTTTTCCGCAGCTTCTTTGAGGCGCTGCAGTGCGAGGACGTCGCCCCGAAGGTCGATGCCCTGTTCTTTTTTGAACTCATCGGCCAGAAAATCGATGATGCGTTGGTCAAAGTCCTCGCCGCCAAGAAAGGTGTCGCCGTTGGTTGAAAGCACTTCAAACTGGTGTTCACCCTCGACCTCGGCAATTTCGATGATCGAAATATCGAAGGTACCACCGCCCAAGTCATAAACCGCAATCTTGCGGTCGCCCTCCTGTTTGTCCAGCCCGAAAGCCAAAGCCGCAGCGGTAGGCTCGTTGATGATGCGCTTGACTTCAAGTCCCGCAATGCGGCCCGCGTCCTTGGTTGCCTGGCGCTGACTGTCATTGAAATAGGCGGGCACGGTGATGACCGCTTCGGTCACTTCTTCGCCAAGGTAGTCCTCGGCGGTTTTTTTCATTTTGCGCAGCACCTCGGCCGAAATCTGGGGCGGGGCCATGCTCTTGCCGCGCGCACTAACCCAAGCGTCGCCGTTGTCCGCTTTGACAATCTTGTAGGGCATCAACTTGATGTCCTTTTGCACTTCTTTTTCCTCGAAACGGCGGCCGATAAGGCGTTTTACCGAGGAAAGGGTATTTTGCGGGTTGGTGACGGCCTGACGTTTAGCCGGGGCGCCGCATACAATTTCACCGTCCTCCATGTAGGCAACGATTGAAGGGGTTGTGCGTGAACCTTCCGAGTTTTCGATGACCTTGGGTTTCCCGCCTTCCATGATGGCAACGCAGGAGTTTGTGGTTCCAAGATCAATTCCGATAATTTTGCCCATTACACTTTTCCTTAAATTTCGCGGTAAAAAATAACCCTATGCCCGATATTGGGTTAATTCCCTTGACTTCAATAGGGCTTTCGCAGGATTACTTAAGGTTTAACACGGTTTAATACGGATTTTTAATACGAAACTGCCTGCCTTTGCGGGCAGGACAGATTAAGCCTTTGGTTTGGCCACCGTGACCAGCGCCGGACGAAGTACGCGTTCGTGCAGCACGTAGCCTTTTTGCAGGACACCGACCACCGTATTGGCTTCGGCATCCGCGTCAATCATGCTGATAGCCTGGTGGCGGTTTGGGTCGAATTTCTCGCCGGCCGGCGCGACCTCTTTGAGATTCGCTTTTTCGAAGGCGGCATCCAGTTGGCGCAAGGTAAGCTCGACGCCGCTTCTGAGGCTGTCCAGTTGCGTGCTATCACTGGCCAGGGCGGCCTCAAGACTGTCCCGAACTGGTAAAAGGGACTCGGCAAAGGTTTCAGTGGCAAATTTATGTGCCCCTGCAACATCCGCTTGCGCGCGTTTGCGCACATTTTCAGTCTCCGCCTTGGCGCGCAGCCAGGCGTCACTCAATTCTTGAATTTTCGCTTCCGCGATCAATAGCAAGGCTTCCGGATTTGGTTTGTCTTCGGTGCCGGCAGTCGTGGCAGTTTGATCTGCAGGGGGTGGCGTTTCCTGGGTGTTTGTTGTTTGTTCTGACATTTCAGGGACTCGATGGCGAAAATGATAGTCTAGGTGGGGACATTTGGGCGGGTTTCAAGCTGTTCCGGTGCCGCCTGTTTTTAGGCGATTGCGCCCAATGATTTGGCACGGTTTTGGGTTAACGCAGATTGACTTGTATTCATGCTCGCGTCCCAGTCGTCACTGACCCAGCCCGAGAGATGTTCGATTGCGATCTTTCCCAAGGCTTCGATCCAGTCCGGGCGTTCATTCAAGCAGGCGATGGCGTGAAATGCTTTGCCGCCAGCCGTGAGGAAGTCCGCTTTTGCCTCAATGGCGATTTCTTCCAGTGTTTCCAGGCAGTCTGAGGCGAAACCGGGGCATACGACGTCAACTCGCCCAACGCCTTGCCTGGCGAATTCTGTCAGCGTTGCCGACGTGTATGGCTTGAGCCATTCGGTTTTGCCGAAGCGGGACTGGAAGCTGATTTTCCAGGAATGATCGTCAAGCCCGAGCGCCTCGGCCAGCATGCGGGCCGATTTGTGGCACTCGCAGTGATAAGGGTCGCCGCGTGACAGCGTATAGCGTGGCAGGCCGTGAAAGCTCATTAGTAATTTATCCGGGCGGCCCTCGCGGGACCAATGCTCTTTTACGGAGGCCGCTAGCGCGCCGATATAGGCCGGATGGTCGTGAAAATGCCGGACGGTCCGGACCTCAGGCACGTTGCGAGTGGCGCACAGCCAGCGTGCCAGTTCATCGATCGCAGTGGCGGTGGTGCTGGCGGCGTATTGCGGATACAGCGGCAGAAAAAGGATGCGCTCGCATCCTTGCGCCTTGAGGCGGTTGAGCGCGTCGGTGATGCCTGGGTTGCCATAACGCATCGCATAGTCCACGACCAACGGGGAGGCGATTTTTTTGGCGAGGTGTTCGCCCAGCATACGGGCCTGGCGCTCGGTGTGAAAGCGTAGTGGTGAACCTTCAGCCTGCCAGATCGCTGCATATTTTTTGGCAGATTTTCCCGGCCTTACGTTGAGGATGACCAGGTTAAGAATCAACCACCACAGCGCCTTGGGAATTTCAACCACCCGTGGGTCAGACAGGAATTGCTTGAGATAACGCCGCACTGCCTCGCGTGTGGGCGCATCGGGGGTGCCGAGGTTGACCAGCAGTACCGCTGTTTTCGAAGTGTTAGTGTGCTGGTAGTTCGGTTCGGGCAAGAATTGTGGCATGAGGCGCAGTTGCAGTCAGTGCGACGGGTGATCGGAAAGGGCGCTTGAAAGCAGTTTTGCCGTAATGTCGACGATGGGAATCACCCGTTCGTAGGCCATGCGCGTCGGCCCGATCACGCCGACTGATCCGACGATCTGGCCATCCACCTCATAGGGCGCCGTAACAATGCTGCATTCGTCCAAGGGTGAAAGGCCTGATTCGCCACCGATAAAAAGCTGCACACCCTGGGCGCGTTTGCTGACATCCAGGATCTGCATCAGAAGGGTTTTTTTCTCGAATAGTTCGAACAGTTCGCGCAGGCGTCCCATGTTGGATGAGAGGTCATGCGAGTCGAGGAGATTTTTTTCACCGGAAATGACGTAGTTTTCGGTGCTTTCGGACAGCGCTTGGTTGCCGGCTTCCAGTGCAGCGGTCATGAGCAGAATCATGTCCTGCCGCAGTTGTTTCAACTCGTCCTGAACGCGGCGCCCAATGTCCTCAAAGGTGAGACCGGCGTAGTTTTGATTGAGAAAATTGGCTGCCGTTGTGAGGTCGGCCGGGCTGTAGCCCTTTTCGGTGGACAGGATGCGGTTTTGCACATCGCCTTCCGCTGTGACGATGATGAGTAAAATCCGTCGCTCGGAAAGGCTGAGGAACTCGATATGCTTGAATGCAGGGCTGCGGCGCCTTGGCGCAACCACTACGCCGGCGAAGTGTGTCAGTTGCGACAGAACCTGGGAGGCGGAACTGATCAGTCGCTGCGGCAGGTCCGGGTTGAGGTTGTCCTCAACCTGGCTGATTTCCCCGCGTTCCAGGGGCTTGGTCGTCAAAAGGGTATCTACAAAAAAGCGATAGCCGCGTGAGGTCGGTATGCGTCCGGCGGAGGTGTGGGGACTGGCGATGAAGCCCATTTCTTCCAAGTCGGCCATCACATTGCGTATTGTCGCCGGTGATAAATCCAGTCCCGAATAACGCGACAGTGCGCGCGAACCGAGAGGTTCCCCATCGGAAATGTAGCGCTCTATAAGCGTTTTGAGAAGTATCTGGGCGCGGCGATCTAGCATAAGACGCATTCTACACAAGCAGAAAAAGCAACGGTAAATATGACTTGCGGCATTTGCGCGACTACCCCTGACAGGCCGAGTCCGGTTGTGATTTAATGCCGCCTCTATGCCTGCCTTCAAAACTGTCGCCCTGATCGGTCGATATAACACCCCCGGCGTCGCCGCATCGCTGCAGAAGCTTGGTGCTTTCCTGCATGAGCGCGGGTGTGTGATCCTGATCGAAGCCGAGACGGCAAGGACCAGCGAAATAAGCAATTTTCCGCACGCTGACTTCCCGCTGATAGGGCAGAGGGCGGATCTTGCCATCGTGCTGGGTGGAGATGGCAGCATGCTGACCGCCGCGCGCGGGCTTGCGCAGTTCAAGGTGCCGCTGGTCGGGGTCAACCAAGGACGTTTGGGCTTCATGACCGACATTGCCCAAGGGGCGATGATCGAAACCATCGCCGGCCTGATGGAGGGCCGCTTCACCACCGAAGATCGGACACTGCTGAGCGCGGAGGTTGTGCGCGCCGGCAAACGGGTTTTTCAGACGCTCGCGCTCAACGATATCGTGGTCAACAAGGGCGCGATCGGCCGGTTGATCGAGTTCATGGTGCAGATTGACGGCCAGTTTGTTTACGATCTACGTTCAGACGGGCTGATTGTGGCGACGCCAACCGGTTCCACCGCTTATGCCCTGTCCTCCAATGGGCCGATTCTGCAGCCCAACGTGCCTGGTATGGTGCTGGTGCCGATCTGCCCGCATACCCTCTCCAACAGGCCGATCACGGTCAGCGACACATGTGTCATCGATATAACGCTCAAGCGCGCGCTGGACGCCCGCCTGCATTTTGACGGACAGCCGCAATTCGACCTAGAGGAAAACGACCGGGTGCTGGTGGCACGCGCCGAACAGACCGTACGGTTTGTGCATCCGCCGGGTTACAGTTACTACGCCATGTTGCGAGAGAAACTGCACTGGAGTGAGAACCTTTAGGTGGCTGCTATGTTCGTAAAAGGGCGGAAAATGGGTCTGGTATCAGCTGGAAACGCCCGACTGGCAAGGCTTTTCAGCCGATTCTGTATTTCTCCTTGCATGAGCGGCGGCAGCTGACATGCTATTGCAGCTGGACATCAAGGACTTTGTCATTGTCGAGCGCCTTGAGTTGGAGTTCAGTGCGGGGTTCACCGCGTTGACAGGAGAGACCGGGGCTGGGAAGTCCATTCTGATCGATGCTTTGGCTTTGGCGCTTGGCGATCGCACCGATCCCTCCGTTGTTCGGGGTGGTGCGGAACGCGCTGAAATCGTTGCCGAATTCAGCGTGGAGAGTGATTCGGCCCTTGCCGATTGGCTGCGGGAGATGGCATTAGAGGGGGATGCAAACCAGGTCATACTCCGCCGCGTTATAGACCGTGGCGGCCGTTCACGTGGTTTCATCAACGGCAGTCAGGCCACGCTTGCGCAAATGCGCACCGCGGGCGAATGGTTGCTGGACATTCACGGCCAGCACGAGCACCAGTCTTTGATGAAACCCGACGCCCAGCGGGAGTTGCTCGATGGTCATGCCGGCCTGGTCGACATTGCGCGTGAGGTTGCCGCCGCCTTCCGGCATTGGCAGCGCTTGGCCCAGGCACGTGCCGAATATGAAACCAACGCCGCCGCCAGGGGGGCGGAGCGGGAGCAAGTCGCCTGGCAGGTCGAGGAACTGGAGCGTCTTGCCGTCAAGCCGGGCGAGTGGGAGGCAATCCAGTCCGAGCATGGCCGGCTGTCGCACTCCGCAGGCCTGATCGAGGGTACGCGGTCGGCGCTGGACAGCCTGTCCGAGGGCGAGGGTGCCTGTCTTGGAACGCTGTCGGGCGTTGCCGCGCGAATCAAGCAGCTTTCGCAGCTTGATTCAGGTCTTGCCGAAACAGTCAGCCTGCTCGATTCGGCTCAGGCCCAATTGCAGGAGGCCGTTTATGCCCTGCGTCATTACGCAGATCGCCTTGATCTGGATCCGGCGCGCTTGGCAGGCGTGAGCGAACGTCTGGAATCCATTCACGGCACTGCACGCAAGTATCGCTGTGACGCCGAGGAGTTGCCAACCAGGCTGGCGGCGCTCAAACAGCGACTGGCAGAGCTTGAGCTGGCCTCGGATCTTGACGCTATTCTCCAACAGGAGACGGTGGCAATGTCGGGCTATCAGTTGCTGGCTGTGAAGTTGACGGCGGGGCGTAAAAAGGCCGGCGCCAAACTGTCCAAGGATGTGAGTGCGGCGATGCACTCGCTGGCAATGGGGGGCGGGGTGTTTGAGGTTGCATTTAATTCCCTGGCTTCCAGGGGAAGCCTTCACGGCAACGAACAGGTGGAATTTCAGGTCGCGGCAAATCCAGGGGTCGAACCCCGGCCGCTGGCCAAGGTGGCGTCGGGAGGCGAGCTTTCGCGCATCAGCCTGGCTATCCAGGTCGTGGCCAGCAAGGCTGCCGCAGTACCGAGCCTGATTTTCGACGAGGTCGATGCCGGTATTGGCGGCGCAGTCGCCGAGGTCGTCGGCCGGAAATTGAGGGAGTTGGGAGCGAGCAGGCAGGTGTTGTGTGTGACGCACTTGGCACAGGTTGCGGCACAGGCTGATCACCAATGGTCGGTGGCAAAGCAGGGGGAAAAGGGCGCTGTCAAAAGTGCGGTCACACCCTTGGACCGTGCTGGCCGTATCGATGAGATTGCGCGCATGCTCGGAGGGATGTCGATCACCGCTACCACGCGAAAACACGCCGCCGAGATGTTGGGCCGGTCTTGAGAGGCGGATGGCGTTTATCGTAACGGCATTTACCGGCGGTGTCGGATTATGCGAGGCAGGCTTTTTGTTCTACCGGATGCGCTTTGGGGCTGCGCGCTGGCCGGCGGTTTGATAGAGTGCGGATATTCGAGGTGAAACATTGCACACGGGAGGAAATGTATGCAGGCGCGCAATCAGAGAGAACAGGGTTCGGCGCAGGTAATCGCGCTGGTGGCGGTGGCGGCTGTGCTGGCAGGCGCTTACATTGCGCTCGATTTCTACAGCGAGGGGCAAAAGAACATCGCCATCGCTGAGTCGCGCGGTGCAAACCTGGTCAATGGTCTGACCAAGCACAAGCTGGAGGTCGGCGGCTATCCCGATACGCTCGACAAGCTGGCGCCCAAGTACCTTTCGTCCGTGCCAAAGTGCCCGAACGGGGAGGCTTTCATGTTTCAGGTTTCCGGAACTGAATTTACGCTCACCTGCCAGAAGGTGGTTTTCAAGTTGAATCCCTATACTTACAACTCGCGTACAAGGTCCTGGGCCGGTTGATTCTTGGCGGAGTTTCAGACTTATTTGCCCAGACTGTTCCGCTACGTTAAAATAGCAGGCTTATTAGGCGCGTAGCTCAGCTGGTTAGAGCACCACCTTGACATGGTGGGGGTCGTTGGTTCGAGTCCAATCGCGCCTACCAAGCAATTTTAGTTACCAAGGTTTTTTCGCTTTGTAGCAATATTGCTTGGGGCAGTCCGGCATTGTCCGTAATGCGGCACATATCCGGAGCAGAGGCTTAAGGGAATTTCATCTGCTTTGAATCAGCAGTACCCCAAAGGCAAGCGTTATGACGCCGCGAACTGATATTGCTTTTTTGATGAGGCATTAGCCGTCGCAGCTTCAAAGAGCGCTTGGAAAAAGTGCGGCTGGCCCGCACTTTTTTATTTCTGATTCTGGAGGATCACAACATGCCCAACATTACCCTGCCCGATGGATCCATCCGTCAGTATGACAACGCTGTGACCGTTGCCGAGGTCGCCGCTTCCATTGGCGCGGGCCTCGCCCGGGCGGCGCTTGCCGGTCGTGTAGATGGCAAGCTTGTCGACACCTCGCACCGCATTGAGCGAGATATCCATCTTTCAATTGTCACCGACAAGGATGCGGACGGACTCGAGATAATCCGCCATTCAACGGCCCATCTTCTGGCCTACGCGGTCAAGTCCTTGTTCCCGGATGCGCAGGTGACGATCGGTCCGGTTATCGAGAACGGCTTTTACTACGATTTTTCCTACAAACGGCCGTTCACTCCGGACGATCTGGCTGCCATCGAGAAAAAAATGACGGAACTCGCCAAAAAGGACTTTCCGCTAACGCGGGAGGTTTTGCCGCGCGACCAGGCGGTCGAGTTTTTCAAGTCCATTGGCGAGCATTACAAAGCGGAGATCATTGCGTCCATACCGGCTGCCGATGATGTGTCGCTATATCGCGAAGGCGATTTTGTCGATCTTTGCCGCGGCCCGCACGTGCCCTCGACCGGCAAACTCAAGGCGTTCAAGCTGATGCGGCTTGCCGGCGCTTATTGGCGCGGCGACTCCAAAAACGAAATGCTGCAGAGGGTTTACGGCACGGCGTGGGCCAAGAAAGAAGACCAGGACGCCTATCTATTGATGTTGGAGGAGGCGGACAAGCGCGATCATCGAAAATTGGCAACGCAACTGGATCTTTTTCACATGCAGGAGGAGGCGCCCGGGATGGTGTTCTGGCACCCCAAGGGATGGGCTCTGTGGCAGCAGGTGGAGCAATACATGCGTCGTGTCTACCAGCGTAATGGCTACAAAGAAGTGCGCTGCCCGCAGATTCTGGACCGCAGTCTGTGGGAAAAATCAGGGCATTGGGAGAATTACAAGGAAAATATGTTCACCACCGAGTCGGAAAAGCGCGACTACGCGGTAAAACCGATGAATTGCCCTGGCCACATCCAAATTTTCAACAAAGGCCTGCGCAGCTATCGCGACCTGCCGCTGCGTTACGGTGAGTTTGGCGCCTGCCACCGCAATGAGCCCTCAGGGTCCTTGCATGGAATCATGCGTATTCGCGCATTCACACAGGACGACGGCCATATTTTTTGTACCGATGAACAGATACTTGGCGAGTGCGTCGCATTCACGGCACTGTTACAGCGCGTCTATCGGGATTTCGGCTTCAAGGAAATTATATACAAGGTAGCGACCCGGCCTGAAAAACGGGTGGGATCCGATGTTTTGTGGGACAAAGCCGAGTCGGCGGTGATCGAGTCCTTGAAGCAATCGGGCTGCGATTTCCAGATTTCCCCGGGTGAAGGCGCGTTTTATGGCCCGAAAATCGAATATTCGCTGAAAGACGCGATTGGACGCGTCTGGCAATGCGGCACCATGCAGGTGGACTTCAACATGCCCGAGCGTCTTGGGGCGGAGTACGTGGCAGAGGACAATAGCCGCAGGGTTCCGGTCATGTTGCATCGCGCAATTGTTGGATCCATGGAGCGTTTCCTTGGTATTTTGATCGAAAATTTCTCCGGTGCCTTGCCATTGTGGCTGTCGCCGGTGCAAGTCGTTGTTCTTAATATCTCGGAGGGGCAGGCCGATTACGCCCGCGCCGTCACCGCGCGCCTGGAGTCGGTCGGCATCCGGGTCGAGAGCGATTTGCGGAATGAGAAAATAACCTATAAAATACGGGAACATAGCTTGCAAAAGCTGCCCTACCAACTGATCGTTGGTGAAAAAGAGAAGGCAGCGCAACAGGTGGCCGTGCGGACGCGCAGCGGTGAAGACCTTGGGCAGATAGCACTCGAGGACTTTATCGAACGCCTTCAAAAAGAGGCGATTGCAGTCGGCGCGGCCTAATTATTGATCTTCAGGAGAATCAACATCGCTCAGGAAAAACCGCAGCGCTTGAATAGTGACATCAATGTTCCCGAAGTCCGGTTAGTTGGTGTTGAAGGTGAGCAGTTGGGCATTGTGCTGATCGCAGATGCATTGCGCATGGCAGAAGAAGCTGAAGTCGATCTGGTGGAAATCGCCCCTACTGCGAAACCCCCGGTCTGCAAGATGATGGACTTCGGTAAATTCAAGTATCGCGAAGCCAAAAAGGCGCACGAGACCAAGCTCAAGCAAAAGCAGATTCAGGTCAAGGAAGTCAAATTCCGACCGGGAACTGACGAAGGCGACTATCAAATCAAGCTGCGTAACCTGATCAAGTTTCTCGAAGAAGGCGACAAGGCAAAGGTGACTTTGCGTTACCGTGGGCGCGAGATGGCCCACCAAGAATTCGGACATCGTCTCATCGAGAGGGTCAAGGCAGACCTCGAGGCGTATGCCGTAGTAGAGCAGTACCCCAAGAGGGAAGGGCGTCAACTCATCATGGTTTTAGGGCCGAAAAAGGTCGTGATTCCCGCCAAGAAGGGTGAAGTTGCAAGTACCAGCAAGGCCGCAGCCTGAGCGAGAGCAGGGCGCGTTTTTAAAATAAGCGTTACCGAGGTCCCGGACGGGCAGTCCGGAATAAAGTGCTCCGCAGGAGCCACCCGGTGTCGCAACAAATGAAGGACAAGTCATGCCCAAGATGAAGACCAAGAGTGGCGCCGCCAAGCGCTTCAAGGTGCGTGCAGGCGGCAGCATCAAGCGCTCGCAGGCGTTCAAGCGCCACATCCTCACCAAAAAAACGACCAAAAACAAGCGCCAACTGCGTGGTACTGCAGAGGTGCATGAGACAAACAAGCGCTCAATACGCGCAATGTTGCCCTACGCTTAAGGAGCCGCCATGCCTAGAGTTAAACGCGGCGTAACTGCACACGCCAAGCATAAAAAAGTAATAGACGCAGCCAAGGGTTACCGCGGTCGCCGCGGTAACGTATTCCGTATCGCCAAAGAGGCGGTGATGAAGGCAGGACAGTACGCCTATCGTGACCGCCGTACCCGCAAGCGCGTGTTCCGCGCGTTGTGGATCGCGCGTATCAACGCTGCAGCGCGCGAATGTGGCCTTTCCTACTCGGTATTCATGAACGGTCTGAAGAAGGCCATGATTGAAGTTGATCGCAAGGTGCTGGCCGACCTCGCGGTTGCCGACAAAGCCGCGTTCGCGCATATCGCCAATCAGGTCAAGGCGAATCTGGGCTAAGCCATCAGACCATTCCGGTCTTCGTGGCCGGAACAAAGAGGCGGCGCCAAAGCGGTATTTGGCGCCGTCTTTTTTGGCTGAACTCACATTCCCCAATCCATGAATAATCTCGAAGATATCGTTCGCGAAGCCGCGGATCTGTTTGGTGGCATCACCGAAGCGGCCGAACTCGATCAGGCCAAGGCGCGCTTTCTCGGCAAGGCCGGGGTACTGACGGAGTTGCTAAAGGGGCTGGGCAAAATGCCCCAGGATGAGCGGCGGGAAGCCGGTTCCCTGATCAACGCGGCAAAAGACAAGATTGAAGCGTCGCTTGCGTTGCGACGCGATTTTTTCGCCCGCAAGCAGCTCGAATCACGCCTTGCCGCCGAGTCCCTTGACGTGACGCTGCCCGGGCGACGTCAGGGCGTGGGGAGCCTTCATCCGGTGGTGCGCACCTGGTTGCGTGTGGAAGAAATATTCCGCTCCATCGGCTTTGATGTCGCCGACGGTCCGGAGATCGAGACTGACTGGTACAACTTTACCGCCCTAAACAATCCGGAAAACCATCCTGCGCGCTCGATGCAGGACACGTTTTATGTGGAGGACAAGGACGCTTCAGGATTGCAGTTGTTGTTACGCACGCATACCAGCCCGATTCAGGTTCGTTATGCCAGGCAGCACGTTGAGCGTTACCGCCATCTGGATCGCATACCGCCGATAAAAGTCATCGCGCCGGGACGAACCTATCGGGTGGACAGCGATGCCACGCACTCACCGATGTTCCACCAGTTCGAAGGTTTGTGGATCGCCGACAACATAAGTTTCGCCGACCTTAAGGGCGTTTATCTCGATTTCATTCGCCGTTATTTCGAGTCCGATGACGTGCAGGTGCGTTTCCGTCCTTCGTATTTTCCGTTCACCGAACCTTCCGCGGAAATCGACATGATGTTCGCCTCCGGTCCGAACAAGGGCAGGTGGCTGGAGATTTCCGGATCCGGGCAGGTACATCCCAACGTGGTGCGCAACTTCGGCCTCGATCCGGAGCGCTATATCGGCTTTGCTTTTGGTTCCGGACTGGAGCGACTGACCATGCTGCGCTATGGCATCAATGACCTGCGGCTGTTTTTCGAGGGCGACTTGCGCTTCCTCGAGCAGTTTGCCTGAACACACGGCGACTACCCCATGCAGATTTCAGAAAAATGGTTGCGGACGCTGGTTGATCCGGATTTGTCGACACAAGAACTCGTCCACTTGTTGACGATGTCCGGCCTTGAGGTGGAGGCGTGCCACGCGCTTGCACCGGCGTTCTCCGGTGTCGTTGTCGGCCGGGTACTTGAAACGGGCAAACATCCCAACGCGGATCGCCTGTCCTTGTGCCGTATCGACGCCGGTTTGGCCGAGCCCCTGTCGATTGTTTGTGGCGCTCCAAACGTAGCCGTCGGAATGAAGGTGCCGGTTGCGCTCATAGGCGCCAAGCTGCCGGGTGAAACGGCCGATAAGCCGTTCGAAATAAAGCTCGCCAAAATGCGCGGGGTTGAAAGCCAGGGCATGCTTTGCTCGGCGCGGGAGCTCGGGCTTTCCCAGGATCACAGCGGGTTAATGAGCCTGCCGGAGGATGCTCCCATCGGCAAAGATTTCCGCGACTACTATGCGCTTGATGATGCGCTGATCACGATCAAGCTCACGCCGAACCGGGCCGATTGTCTGTCGGTGCTTGGTGTCGCCCGGGAAGTGTCAGCGTTGACCGGCGCGCTCCTCACGCCTCCTGAAATCAAGCCGGTGACCCCGGTTGGTGACGCGCACTTCCCGGTCAAGATAAGTGAGGGCAAAGCTTGCGGCCGCTTTTCCGGACGGGTCATCACCAATGTAAACGCCAAGGCACCGACCCCCGACTGGATGAGGCAGCGGCTTGAGCGCGCGGGGCAGCGGTCCATTTCCGCCCTCGTCGATGTCACCAATTACGTGATGCTCGAACTCGGTCGGCCGTTGCATGTGTATAACCTCGACAAACTGTCCGTATGCATAGATGTGCGTTTTGGCCGCAAGGGCGAGCGGCTCGTCCTGCTCAATGAGCAGACGGTGGAGCTTGATGAAACTGTGCTCTGTATCACCGATGCGTCGGGACCGATAGGCTTGGCCGGCATTATGGGTGGAGAAAGTACCAAGGCCGACCTGGAGACTGTGAATATTTTTCTTGAATCGGCCTTCTTTTTCCCCGATGCGATAGCCGGCCGCACGCGGCGTTTCAATTTCACCAGCGATGCAGCCCACCGCTTTGAGCGCGGCGTCGATTTCGAAAACAATGTATCCGGGCTCGAGCGTGCGACACGGCTTATCCTGGACATATGCGGGGGCGAGCCTGCACCGGTGCATGACCAGATCGCGACTTTGCCGGTGCGCAGCGCCGTGAGCATGCGGGTGGCGCGGGCACAAAAAATAATTGGCGTGGCGATCGCCGCTGATGAGATGGAACAAATTTTCTCTCGACTGGGCTTCGCCTTTGAGCGCAAGCACGCGGAAGGTGTGGAGGGTGCGGAAGTATTTGTTGTCGTGCCGCCGGCACACCGCTTTGACATTGTCATCGAAGAGGACCTGATCGAAGAGGTGGCACGGGTATTCGGTTTCGAACGCATACCGGCGAACCCGCCGCAGGCCGCCGCCGTCATGTGCTCGCAGTCAGAAGCGTCGCGCAGCGCGCACGACTTGCGCCGGCAGCTTGCCGCCAGCGGATATCGTGAGGTCATCAACTTTAGCTTTGTCGACGCAGAATGGGAGTCGGACTTTGCGGCAAACACCGCCCCCATTCGCCTCCTCAATCCGATTGCGAGCCAGCTTGCCGTCATGCGCTCCAGTCTATTGGGAAGTCTTGTCGCGAATGTCCGTTATAACCTGAATCGCAAGCGCGATCGCGTGCGCGTGTTTGAAGTCGGGCGCGTTTTTCTCCGAGATGCGCAGGCTGTGGATGGTGAATCCAGCGTATCCGGATTACGCCAGCCGATGCGTCTGGGTGCCATCGCTTATGGCACGGCGTTTGAAGAGCAATGGGGTGTTGTCGCCCGAAAAGTGGATTATTACGACCTCAAGGGCGATGTTGAGGCCTTGCTCGGCGCACTCGCCGGCGAAGTCAGCTTTGCCGCGGTGAACCACCCTGCGCTGCATCCGGGGCGCTCAGCTCAGATATTGCGCGCAGGGAAGGTCATTGGATGGATAGGCGAACTGCATCCGGCATGGCTGGCGAAGTACGAATTGCCGTCAGCGCCGGTGGCGTTTGAACTTGATGTTGACGCCATCTCCGAAGGGCGACTGCCAGTCTATTCGGAATTGTCGCGGTTTCCCGCAGTCATCCGTGACTTGGCGGTCGTTGTCGCCGAAAACGTCAGCGCGCAGTCGTTGCTTGACGCGATGAAAAGTTGCGATCTGGAGTCGTTGCGCGATGTGCAATTGTTCGATGTCTATCAGGGAAAAGGCATTGAACCTGGACAAAAAAGCCTTGCGTTTCGGGTAGTTATGCAAGATACTTCCAAAACGCTGACGGATGAAGAGGCCGATTTTGTTATGGCCCGGCTGATGGAAATTCTTGCCTCCCGCTCTGGCGCCAAGCTTCGTAGTTAACAAGGAACGGGGGAGTTTATGTCCCTTAAGCTAAAGACGTGGAAGAAGCTATCTTCTTCCCCAGGGGAGCCATAATGACACTCACCAAGGCCGAGTTGGCGGACATGCTGTTCGAGAAAGTCGGGTTGAACAAGCGTGAGGCAAAAGACATGGTCGAAACCTTCTTCGAGGAGGTTCGCATCGCGCTCGAGGCCGGCGACAGCGTAAAGTTGTCCGGTTTCGGTAATTTTCAGTTGCGGGATAAACCGCAGCGGCCTGGCCGCAATCCTAAAACCGGCGAGGAGATTCCGATCACCGCGCGCCGAGTCGTGACTTTCCACGCCAGCCAGAAGCTCAAGGCGTTGGTGGAGGAAGCACAGGAAAATGGAAAACAACAAATCCAGCAGCAGTAGTCTGCCGCCGATTCCCGCCAAGCGCTACTTCACCATTGGCGAGGTAAGCGAGTTGTGCGGTGTAAAGCCGCACGTGCTCCGCTACTGGGAGCAGGAGTTCACACAACTCAAGCCGGTCAAGCGCCGTGGCAACCGTCGCTATTACCAGCATCATGAGGTGCTGCTTATCCGCCGTATCCGCGAGCTGCTCTATGAGCAAGGCTTTACCATCAGCGGCGCGCGCAACCG
>CAMDRY010000025.1 GCA_945906975.1 Bordetella parapertussis
TCCTGGGTGATGACCGGCACCAGGCCGTTGGCGTCCCAGCGTATCTTGTCGAGCCAGTTCATATGTTGGAAAATGGGAAATGGGAAATGGGAAATAGGGAATGGTAACTGGTGAATAGCAAATGGTAACCCCGCGCACTCGCGAAAGGTCGCAGGCCGACCATTCCCCATTCCCTATTTCCCATTCCCCGTTCCCTATTCTCCATTCACCATTTACCGTCACTCAAAGCCTCACCTCGATGCCGCGCGTTGCCATGTATTCCTTGACCTGCCGCACGCTCAGTTCGCCGTAGTGGAAGACGCTGGCGGCGAGCACGGCATCGGCCTTGCCCTCAAGTATGCCGGCGGCGAAGTGATCGAGCGTACCGACACCGCCAGAGGCGATCACCGGCACGTCCACGGCCCCGGCCACCGCGCGCGTCAATTCAAGGTCGAAGCCCGACTTGGTGCCGTCACGATCCATGCTGGTGAGCAGGAGCTCACCCGCGCCCATGTGCTGCATTTTGCGCGCCCATTCGACCACGTCGAGGCCGGTGGCCTGGCGTCCGCCATGAGTGAACACTTCCCAGCCCGCACCCGCGGCCTTTTTTTTCGCATCAATGGCGACCACGATGCATTGCGAACCGTAACGAGCGCTAGCCTCTTGAACAAGGGCAGGATTCTGCACCGCGGAGGAATTGACGGAGACCTTGTCGGCGCCGGCGTTGAGCAGTCGCTGCACGTCCGCCACTTCGCGCACGCCGCCGCCGACGGTTAGCGGGATGAACACCTGGGAGGCGACCGCCTCGATGATATGCAGGATCAGGTCGCGCCCATCGGAGGTGGCGGTGATGTCGAGGAAGGTCAGTTCATCGGCGCCCTGCTCGTCGTAGCGGCGGGCGATCTCGACCGGGTCGCCGGCATCGCGCAATTGGACAAAGTTCACCCCCTTGACCACACGGCCGCGGGTGACATCAAGACAGGGAATAATGCGCTTGGCTAATGGCATGGGGAATGGGAAATGGGGAATGGGGAATGGAGAACGGGTTCAGCCCTTCACCATTTCCTATTTACCATTCACCATTTACGGCTTCTGCCATTCACTCCTTGGCCGCCAGTTTGTCGGCCATTTCCTGGGCCTTCTTGAAATCGAGCGTACCCTCGTAGATGGCGCGCCCGGTGATGACACCGTTCACCCCCTCGGACTCGATCTTGCACAATTCATTAAGGTCGGTGAGGCTGGTGAGACCACCCGATGCGATCACCGGAATGCTCAGTTCGCGCGCGAGCTTGACCGTGGCCTCGACATTGACGCCGGTGAGCATGCCGTCGCGGCCGATGTCGGTGTAGATCACCGCTTCGACGCCGTAATCCTGAAACTTGTGCGCGAGGTCGACGACATCGTGCCCGGTCATTTTTGACCAACCCTCGACCGCAACCTTGCCCTCCTTGGCATCCAATCCGACGATGATGTGGCCGGCGAATGCGGTGCAGGCGTCGCGCAGGAAGCCGGGGTTCTTCACCGCCGCCGTACCGATGATGATGTAGGTCACACCGGCGTCGATGTAGCGCTCGATGGTATCGAGATCGCGAATACCGCCACCCAACTGCACCGGCAGGTCGTCGCCCACCGCCTGCAAAATGGAGCGGATCACCGCCTCGTTCTTGGGCTTGCCGGCGACCGCACCATTGAGGTCGACAAGATGCAGGCGTCGCGCGCCCTGGGCCAGCCAATGCCTGGCCATGGCGGCCGGATCCTCGGAGAAAACCGTGGACTGGTTCATGTCGCCCTGCTTGAGGCGAACGCAATGCCCGTCTTTGATGTCGATGGCCGGAATAATCAGCATGGGAGTTTATAAATAAAGAGGTGCATGGGACCTGCGCGATGCTTTGGCGCGGGAAGGAAGGGGTTCAGGGATTCCAGTTCACAAAATTGGCCAGCAACCGCAGACCGGCTGCCTGACTTTTTTCCGGATGAAACTGTACTGCGAAAATATTATCCCGCGCCGCTGCGCAGGTAAAGGGAAAACCGTAGGTGGTCGTGCCGGCAACCAGGTCCGGGGCGGTGGTGTCGGCGTAATAACTGTGTACGTAATAAAAACGCGATCCCGGGGGAATATCCGCCCACAGCGGGTGATCGTTGGTCTGCACCTGGTTCCAGCCCATGTGCGGCACTTTCAGCGGGCCGCCGGGCGCATTGCGCATGATCGTAGCCGGAAAACGCCTGACCGTGCCCGGGAGCACGGCGAGGCCGGGCGTATCGCCCTCTTCACTTGCTTCGAATAGCATTTGCAGGCCGATGCACAAGCCAAGAAAAGGCTTGCTGCGCGTTGCCTCGAGCACCGCAGGGCGCAGGCCGCGCGCAGCGAGCTCGCGCATGCAGTCGGGCATGGCGCCCTGCCCGGGAAACACCACACGATCGGCCGCCGCGACCTCGCGCGGGTCAGAGGTGACCAGCACCTTGACACCTGGCGCAACATGCTCCAGCGCCTTTGAAACAGAGCGCAGGTTGCCCATGCCGTAATCGATAACGGCGATGTTCACGGCTTGGAAACGCTCAGAAAATCATTGGGCTGCATTACGGTTTTCCCCAGCTACCGTCTGGAAAGCCGCTCCAGGCGGGACTTTCCGGTTGGTTCGGTGTTTACGGTTGGTTTTTCGAGCCGCCGCAAAAGGCCTATAGACTGCCCTTGGTGGAGGGCACGGTGCCGGCGGCGCGCGGGTCGTCCTCTACCGCCATGCGCAGCGCGCGGCCAAAAGCCTTGAACACCGTCTCGCACTGGTGGTGGGCGTTGTGTCCGCGCAGATTCTCCACATGCAGCGTCGCCAGGGCGTGATTGACGAAACCCTGGAAAAATTCGTGTGCCAGATCGACATCAAACTCGCCGATCAGCGGACGGGTGAAGGGGACGTGAAACTCAAGTCCGGGGCGCCCGGACAGGTCGATCACCACGCGCGACAGGGCTTCATCGAGCGGCACGTAGGCATGGCCGTAGCGGCGCACACCTTTTTTGTCGCCCAATGCCTTGGCCACAGCCTGGCCCAAGGTGATGCCGATGTCCTCGACGGTGTGGTGGGCGTCGATGTGCAAGTCCCCCTTGGCGTTAATCTCAATATCGATCATGCCGTGACGGGCAATCTGGTCGATCATGTGATCCAGGAAGGGCACACCGGTCGCCAGCTTGGCTGTGCCGGTGCCATCCAGATTAACGCTGACGCTGATCTGGGTTTCAAGGGTGTTACGGGTGACGCTGGCCGTGCGCATGTTCAAAGATTACCTTAATTGCTGCTGATGTTCATGAGGGATCCATGGCCGCGCTCAATTCAGGCCGTGGGCCAGCGCCTTGAGCATGGTCGCGTTTTCTTCCGGGGTACCAACAGTGAGGCGCAGGCAGTTGGCGAGCATCGGGTGCGAGCCATGGAAATTTTTCACCAGTACATTCTGCGCCTTGAGCGACTCAAACAGCGCCGGCCCGTCGCAGAGGCGCACGAGAATGAAGTTGGCCTCGCTCGGGTAGATGTGCACACCGCTCAGTTTGGCCAGCCCGGCTGCCAGCACCGCGCGCTCGGCGCGGATTTTTCCCGCCTGGTCGTTGAGCAGGTCAATGTGGCCGAGCAGCACGGTGGCGATGAGCTGGGTGGCGATGCCCACGTTGTAGGGCGGGCGGACCTTGTTAAATTCGGCCATTAGTTCGGGCGCGGCCGCGGCGTAACCCAGACGCAATCCGGCCATACCGATCTTGGAAACCGTGCGCATGACGATGAGGTTGGGGAATTCGGCAAGGCGCGGCATGAAGCTTTTCCCGGCAAAGGCGAAATAAGCCTCATCCAGCACCACGAGCCCGGGGGCGGCGCGCAGGATGCGCACGACATCGTCTTCGGGGTAGAGATTGCCGGTGGGATTGTTCGGGTAGGCAAGAAACACCAGCGCCGGTTTGTGCTCCTCAAGCGCGGCGATGAAGCGCGCGGCATCGAGGGAAAAATCAGTGTTGAGCGGCACGCCGACAAAGCGCATATGCGAGAACACCGCATTCATGCGAAACATCGCGAACGAGGGGTCGGGGGCGAGCATCACCGCCCCCGGTTTGGCCAATGTCTGTGTGACGATGGTGATGATTTCATCCGAGCCGTTGCCGATAAGCAGGCCGGCCCCGTCGGGGATATGGAAGCTGCGGCGCAACGCCCCGGCCAGTTCTGGCGCGGACGGATCCGGGTAGCGGTTGATCAGCGCGTCGGCGACGACGCGGCCGATTTCCGCGCGTACCGCATCGGGCAGGCGGTAGGGGTTTTCCATGGCATCGAGCTTAATCATGCCGGCGGCGCCTGGCACGTGATAGGCCGACAGCGCGCGGATTTCCTCGCGCACCAGTTGCTGCACCCAGGCTGCGGCCCTGTTCATGGCCCGACCCGGTAGCGCGCCGACTGGGCGTGCGCCTGCAGGCCCTCGCCGGTGGCAAGCACATCGGCGATGCGGCCCAGTGTCTGCGCGCCTTCGCGCGACACGTTGATCAGGCTGCTGCGTTTCTGGAAATCGTAGACACCCAAGGGCGAGGAAAAACGCGCCGTTCGCGCGGTGGGCAGCACATGATTGGGCCCGGCGCAATAATCACCCAGTGCCTCCGAGCTGTAGCGACCCATGAAAATCGCACCCGCGTGGCGGATTTTTTTCGACCACTGTTCGGCATCCTCGACCGACAACTCCAGATGCTCGGGGGCGATACGGTTGGCCACCGCGCAGGCTTCATCCAGGTCGCGCGTCAGGATCAACGCGCCACGGCGCGCCAGCGATGCCGCGATAATCGCCTTGCGCGGCATGCCGCCCAGCAGTTTGTCCATGCTGAGGGCGACGCGTTCCAGGAATGCGGCATCGGGCGACAGCAGAATGGCCTGCGCCGCCTCATCGTGCTCGGCCTGCGAGAATAAGTCCATGGCGATCCAGTCCGGATTAGTCTTGCCATCGCAGATAACGAGGATTTCAGAGGGGCCGGCCACCATGTCTATGCCGACGGTGCCAAAGACGCGGCGCTTGGCCGCGGCAACATAGGCGTTACCCGGCCCGACGATCTTGTCCACTTGCGCAATACTCTGGGTGCCGTAGGCGAGTGCGCCTATGGCTTGGGCACCGCCGATGGTGAAGACCATGTCGATACCGGCGATCGCCGCCGCAGCGAGCACGAGGTCATTTTTTTCGCCATCCGGCGTGGGCACCACCATCACCAGCTCGGCCACGCCGGCGACCTTGGCCGGGATGGCGTTCATCAGCACCGAGGAGGGGTAGGCGGCGCGGCCACCCGGTACATAAAGGCCGGCGCGATCGAGCGGGCTGATGCGCTGACCAAGCACCGTGCCATCGGCTTCGCGGTACTCCCAGGACTGGGCGAGCTGCCGCTCGTGATAGCCGCGCACCCGCGCCGCGGCCTGCTCGAGTGCTTCGCGCTGCGATTTGCCAATGCGCGAAAGGCTGGCCTGCAACTCTGCAGCACCCAGCTGGAGATCGGCCATGGACGCGGCTTTCAGGCGATCGAATCGCGCCGTGTATTCGAGCACGGCGGCATCGCCGCGCGCCCTGACATCGGCGAGAATAGCCGCGACGGTGCCCTCGATCGAGGCATCGAGCGAGGCATCAAAGGCCGTCAGCGCGCCAAGTTCGACGTCAAAGTCGGCTTGCGCCGTGGAAAGGCGGCGGATATCAAGCATGGGGTTCAGCCACCGGACACCGCCCTGGCTATGCTGTCGATCAGCGGCTGCAACGCGTCGCGCTTGAGCTTCAAGGCCACCTGGTTGACGATGAGCCGCGAACTGATGGGCGCAATTTCCTCGACCGCGCGCAGACGGTTGGCGCGCAAGGTGTCGCCAGACGAGACCAGGTCGACGATGGCATCGGCAAGCCCGACCAGCGGCGCCAGCTCCATCGAGCCGTACAGCTTGATCAGGTCTACATGCACGCCCTTGGCGGCAAAGTGCTCCCGCGCGGTCTGTATGTACTTGGTGGCGATGCGCAGGCGCGCGCCCTGCTGCACCGCACGCTCGTAGTCAAAGCCCTCGGGCACCGCAACCATCATGCGACAGCGCGCGATGCCAAGATCCAAAGGCTGGTAAAGACCGCCGCCGCCATGTTCCATCAGCACATCCTTGCCGGCAATGCCCAGATCCGCGGCGCCGTACTGTACGTAAGTCGGCGTATCAGAGGCGCGCACGATGATCAGGCGCACATCGGGCCGGCTGGTCTCGATGATGAGCTTGCGCGAGGTCTCCGGGTCGTCTTTCGGGACGATCCCGGCGCCCCTTAGCAGCGTGGCGGTTTCGTCAAAGATACGACCCTTGGACAGGGCGATGGTGATAGTGGACACAGTACGGCCTAGGCCTGATGCAAAAACAGGATTTTACCGCAAACACGCGCTTGAACGCGAAGGAAACCCTTACTTTTCAGTGTGTTCTGACCGGCCGCGCCAGAGCCCTCCGGTCGGTTTTCCGGATCAGTGGATGCGCCTGATGCGCGCCCCCAGTTGCGACAGCTTCTCCTCGATGCATTCATAGCCGCGGTCCAGATGGTAAATACGGTCGATGGTGGTCTGGCCGTCGGCCACCAGCCCGGCAATGACCAGGCTGGCCGAGGCGCGCAAATCGGTCGCCATAACGCCCGCACCGGTCAGTCGCGGCACGCCGCGCACCACTGCGGTGTTGCCGGCGATTTCGATGTCGGCACCAAGGCGCTGGATTTCCTGCACGTGCATGAAGCGGTTTTCGAAAATTGTCTCGGTCATCATGGCGGTGCCCTCTGCAACCGTGTTAAGTGCCATGAACTGCGCCTGCATGTCGGTGGGAAAGGCCGGATAAGGCGCCGTGCGCACGCTGACGCTTTTGGGCTTTGCGTTCATGGCGAGCCTGATTTCCCCCGCTGCCGCGCTGATCTCGGCGCCTGCCTCACGCAACTTGGCCAGCACCGCATCGAGTATGCCGGCGTCGGTGTTGAGCAACCGCACCGAGCCGCGAGTCGCCGCCGCGGCCGCAAGAAAAGTTCCGGTCTCGATCCGGTCGGGCATGATGCGATGCGAGGCGCCGTGCAGGGACTTCACCCCTTCTATCGTTATGACATCGGTGCCGGCGCCTTTTATTTGGGCGCCCATTGCAATCAGGCAATTGGCGAGGTCGAGGACTTCGGGTTCGCGCGCGGCGTTTTCAATCACGCTGGTGCCCTCGGCAAGACAGGCGGCCATCATCAGGTTTTCGGTGCCGGTCACGGTAACCAGGTCGGTGACGATGTGCGCGCCCTTGAGGCGCTTGGCGCGCGCGCTGATATAACCCTGCTCGACCTGTATTTCAGCGCCCATCGCCTGCAGACCCTTGAGGTGCTGATCGACCGGGCGCAAGCCGATGGCACAACCACCGGGAAGCGAGACGCGCGCTTCGCCGCAACGCGCAACCAGAGGACCGAGCACCAGGATTGATGCGCGCATGGTCTTGACCATGTCGTATTCGGCAACCGGCGCGTCGATTTTTGCCGCACGCAGCACGATGCCCAGCTTGTCATCAAGCGAGGCCTCGACGCCCATTCCCGCGAGCAGGCGGATCATGGTACTGACGTCGCGCAGATGCGGCGCGTTGGCAAGATGCAGTGGCTCGTCGGTAAGCAGCGCCGCGCACATCAAGGGCAGGGCGGCGTTTTTGGCGCCAGACATGCGTGCCTCGCCGCGCAGCGGCAGACCGCCCTCGATGACCAGCTTATCCATTGCCGCCCTCGGCACCGGCCTCTTCGGGCGTGAGCGTCTTCATCGACAAGGCGTGTATTTCTTCGCGCATGCGCTCGCCCAAGGCGCCATAAACCAGTTGATGGCGCTGCACGCGGCTCTTGCCGGCAAAGGCGGCGCTGACGATCAGCGCCTGGAAGTGCTGTCCGTCGCCATCGACTTCGACCTGGTCGCAGGCAAGACCCTGCTCGATGTAGCGTTTTACGTCCGCTGGTTCAACCATTAGCGTGTCAGCCTTTGATAAATGGAATGTTCGTGATTATAGAAGACGGGCGGTAATTAACCATGCACACCACCGCTCACCCGCGCAGCTTGTAGCCCGAACGCAACATGACGAGGGCAAGCCAGATCAGGGCCGCAAGAGAGGCGCAGACGATGCCCAGCGAAACAGCCGGATTGATATCGGAAACGCCGAAAAACCCGTAGCGAAAACCGTCGATCATGTAAAAAAACGGATTCAGGTGTGACAATTGCTGCCAGAAGGGCGGCAAGGAATGAATCGAATAGAACACGCCCGACAGAAAGGTCAGCGGCATGATGATGAAATTCTGGAACGCGGCGATCTGCTCGTACTTGTCGGCCCAGACAGCGGCGATCAGCCCCAGCGAGCCGAGCAGCGCGCTCGCCGCCAGCGCGAATGCAAAAATCCACAGCGGGGACTGGAATTGCAGATCAACCAGGCCCAGGGTGCAGATGAGCACGCCCAGCCCCACCACGAGCCCGCGCACCACGGCGGCGAGCACATAGGCGGCAAAGAACTCCAGGTAGGACAATGGCGGCACCAGCATGAAAATCACGCTGCCCGATATTTTTGACTGGATCAGACTGGACGAGGTGTTGGCGAAGGCGTTTTGCAGCACCGACATCATCACCAGACCGGGCACCAGAAACGCGGTATAGCGCACCCCTTCGTACACCTGCACGTGTTCTGCGAGGACGTGCGAGAAAATAAGAAGATAGAGCAGCGCGGTGAGTATTGGCGCGGCAACGGTCTGAAAGCTCACTTTCCAAAAACGCAGCAGCTCTTTGTAGAGCAGTGTCGGGAAACCGCTCATACCGCCGCCGATTTTTCGGCCGCGCTCTCGCGCTGCATGATCTCAACAAACACTTCCTCGAGATCGGGCTGGGCAACCTCCATTTCTTCGATCCGGCACCCGGCCGCACGCAGGGCGGTGAGCCGCGGCTCGACGTCGTCAAAGCTTTTGAGCTTCAACACGTGTCCGCGGTCATCGGCATGATGCACCAGCGCGGCGAGTTCGGCCGGCAGCGGATTGCCCGAAATACGCACGCGCAAGTGAACATGGTGCTGGAAGCGACTGAGCAGATTGCGCGTCGAATCCAGTGCAACGACACGTCCGGAACGCAGCATCGCGATACGCCCGCAAAGCGCCTCGGCTTCCTCGAGGTAATGGGTCGTGAGTACGATGGTGTGGCCGTCGTTGTTAAGGCGGCGGATGAACTGCCACAGTCCTTGCCGCAATTCGACGTCAACACCCGCCGTCGGCTCATCGAGCACTATGACCGGTGGTTTGTGCACCAGCGCCTGCGCCACCAACACGCGTCGCTTCATCCCGCCCGAGAGGGCGCGCATGTTGGCATCGGCCTTGTCGGTAAGATCGAGATGGTGCATCACTTCGTCAATCCAGGCGTCGTTTTTGCGCAGACCAAAATAGCCAGACTGAATGGACAATGTTTCCCGCACGGAAAAAAACGGGTCGAACACCAGTTCCTGGGGCACGACGCCCAGCGCACGCCGCGCCGCGCGGTAATCAGCGGTGACATCATGCCCCATGACGCGTGCGCTGCCGGCGTCTGCGCGGGTCAATCCGGCCAGCACGCTGATGAGCGTGGTTTTTCCGGCGCCATTGGGTCCGAGCAGGCCGAAGAACTCGCCACGCTCGACAGTGAGGTCGATGCCGGCCAGAGCCTGAAGCGAACCGTAGCGCTTGCCAATCTGGCGGACTTCTATGGCTGCGGTCATGCGAATGGAACCGCGACAGAATCGCGACTCGTATTGAATGGGTCTATGAGAGGAGTTCGGTAACGGCGTACAGCTTTGCCATGTTACGCATTGATTCGGGCAGGTTGGAGAGTTTCAGCGCCCGATTCGAAGCAGCTGATCGGCGCATCCACTCCACCGCCAGGGCGAGTGCCGCCGAATCGGAAGTGGTCACTCCGGAAAAATCAACGACTGCGATGCCGTCGGCCAGAAAAGCTTCGCTTTCCACGAGCATGCCGGCGGCCACAGCCAGCGTCACCGGCCCCTCAAGCAGTAAACGCTCACCCTCACGACGCATCACGTTTTTGCTTCAAGCTGCTTGTTTTTGTTCGATAGCGTCTTGATCAGGCCGTCGATCCCTGCGTTGCGAATCTCGTTGGTGAAGGTTTCGCGATAGTTGGCGACTAGGCTCACGCCGCCGACCTCAACGTCAAATACCTTCCAGCCAGCGGGGGTCTTTTCCATGCTGTAGTCGAGGGTGATGGCCTGCGCGCCGCTCTGCTTGATCTCGGAGCGAACTTTGACCTCGGTATCGCCCGCTTGCGCACGCAGCGGCTTGAAATCGATAACCTGGTTCTTGTAGGAAGCCAGCGCAGTAGAGTACGTGCGCACGAGCAGGGTCTTGAACTCGTCGATCAGCAGCTTTTGCTGCTCGGGGCTGGCACGGCGCCAGTTCACGCCTACGGCATAGGCGGTCATGCGATTAAAGTTGAAATGAGGCAAAACCCGGGTTTCGACCAGATCCACTATTTTTTTGGTGTTGCCCGACTGGATATCCTTGTCCTTGCGGATGATCTCCACGACCTCGCTCGAAATACCCTTTACCAAGGCGTCCGGCGCAATTTCCTGGGCGACGGCAGACAGCGCAAACAAGGTCAGCGAGAGGGAAAACAGGCAGGCTAGAAGCTTCATGTAAGGTGTCAGCGGGTCTGTAGAATCACATCGTCGGCAAAAAGCACCACGGAGGCAACAGGGGCAAGCTCGGGTGCGGCGTTTGGAGTTTTGAGTGCAATGCCATCGGCAAACACAGTATAAACAGCGGGAGCCCCAGCGGACTCCGAAGGCACGGCCATCGCCGCAATCGGCGCTTGCGCCATGATTGGCAAGACCTCTGCCACGGTCTGCGCTCTGGGCTCGGTCAATGCCGTTTTCAGATCAGCATCGTCGACGTCGAGACTCGCTCCGGACTCCCGCGGCGCATTGCCGTCGTAAATCTGGCTGCGGCGATATTGGAAAAACGCATCGCGTACAAAGGTGTACTTGTCGAGTGCCGCCTGCTCAAGCACGTTGGTCGTATCGAGCAGGTTGGTGCGGGCATCGATGGCCCGCGCAGTAATTGCCGTGTTGCGCGCCGGTATGTTCGAGACGCGGAACAGTGGATCGTACCGCCAGTCCACCAGCAGGCCGGCGCCATCCCGCACCGAGCTCGGCCCGAAGAACGGCAAGACCAAATAGGGTCCGCTGCCGACCCCCCATTTCCCAAGCGTCTGTCCGATGTCCTCATTATGTTTTTGCAGCCCCATGTCACTGGCAATATCCAGGACTCCGACCAGACCAAACACGGTATTGACGGAAAACCGCATGATGTCCTGCAAAGCCGCGTCGATTTTTCCCTGGAGCGTGTTGTTCACGGCCTCCCAGAGGTCGTCAATGTTTGAGAAGAAATTCGTCACGCCAGCGCGAACAAGCGGAGGCAGCGATGCGCGGTATCCCTCGGCAACAGGCTTAAGTATCGCTCCGTCAAGCGCATCGTTAAAGCTGAACATGGCGCGGTTGAACCCCTCAAACGGGTCGCGCGGATTATTTGAGGTTGTGGCGCATCCGGATACCGCCCCCAGCACCAAGGCGAAGAATACGGCTCCCAGCAGGCGCAGCGCGCTTTTATTCACGATTACTTTCCGCCTTCCTTACTGTCAGCAGCTTTGCTGTACAGGAATTGACTGATTAGGTTCTCAAGCACAACCGCTGACTGTGTCAACTTCAGCGTATCCCCGTCCTTCAGGTTCACCGTATCGCCCCCTGCGGACAAGCCGATGTACTGCTCCCCGAGAAGCCCGGATGTCAGAATCTTGGCCGACGTGTCCCGCGGAAACTGGAACCGTTTGTCGACGCTGAACGACACCACCGCCTCAAAGGTCTCGTTTTCAAAACGCACATCGCTGACCCTGCCGATAACCACGCCTGCGACCTTCACCGCTGCGCGAATTTTCAGCCCACCTATATTATCAAATTTAGCCTTAATCTGATAGGACTCAGCCGCCGAAAAGGAGGCTAAATTGGCCACTTTTAGGGAAAGAAAGAGCAAGGCGCCGAGGCCGATCACCACAAAACCGCCCACCCACATGTCAATTGTCCTGCGATTCATCATTTTTTCAGGCTCCTCGAAACATCAGCGCAGTCAGTATGAAATCCAGCGCCAGAATTGCCAGGGACGAGGTCACGACAGTGCGTGTAGTCGCCCCGGAAACACCCTCCGCGGTAGGTGGCGCATCATACCCTTCAAACACGGCAATCCAGGTCACAGCAATACCGAAAACAAAACTCTTGATAACGCCGTTCATGATGTCTTCGCGGATGTCCACCGCAGCCTGCATCTGCGACCAGAACGATCCCTCGTCGACCCCGATCATCTTCACCCCGACCAAGTAGCCGCCGAACACGCCCATGGCGGAGAAAAGCGCGGCCAGCAAGGGCATGGAGATCACCCCCGCCCAAAATCGCGGTGCGATGACCCGCGCAATGGGGTCCACCGCCATCATTTCCATGGCCGCCAGTTGCTCGGTGGTTTTCATCAGTCCGATCTCGGCGGTGATGGCGCTGCCGGCGCGACTGGCAAAAAGCAAACCAGCCACCACCGGTCCGAGCTCGCGCACCAAGGAGAGCGAAACCAGCACACCCAGGGCCTCCGAAGAGCCATACCGGACCAGCGTGTCGTAGCCCTGCAATCCGAGCACCATCCCAACAAACAGCCCCGAAACCAGAATGATGATCAAAGACAGCACCCCCGCGAAGTAAATTTCGCGGATGGTCAGGTGAAAGCGCCGGAAACTGGTGCCCGAATGCCTTAGGATCAGCCAGAAAAAGCGGCTGGCAAACCCCAGCCGCCATACCGCCCCGGTGATGCGCGACCCCAAATGGGCCAAAAAATCGGCTAATTTCGTCATGCGCTCGCCTGCAACAGGTCGGCGCCATAGGCGCCTCCCGGATAGTGAAACGGAACCGGACCATCAGGTTCGGCGTTGATGAACTGTTTCACAAACGGCTCAGCCGAGGCCCTGACGGCCTCGGGAGTTCCCTCGGCCACGACCTTCCCCTCCGACATGAAATAGACATAGTCAACCAAAGCCAGCGCGTCGAGTACGTTATGGGTGACGATGATGGACGTGGTGCCAAGCGCGGAATTGAGGGTACGAATGAGCTCGGAAGCCACCCCAAGGGAAATAGGGTCGAGCCCGGTAAAGGGCTCATCATAGAGCATCAGCAGAGGATCAAGGGCAATGGAGCGAGCCAGCGCAACGCGGCGCGCCATCCCACCGGACAATTCGGAGGGCATCAATCGCGCCGCACCGCGCAAGCCAACGGCCTGGAGCTTCATCAGCACGAGATGATGGATGAGGCTTTCCGGCAACCCGGTGTGCTCACGCATCTGGAAGGCGACATTGTCATACGCAGTCATATCGGTAAAAAGTGCGCCAAACTGAAACAGCATGCCCATTTTGCGGCGCAGTAAGAATAACTGCTCGTGGTCGAGCTTATGCACCGCTTCGCCATCGATACGCACCTCACCCGCGGTGGGACGCAGCCACCCGGCCATCAGTCGCAGCAGGGTGGTTTTCCCGCAGCCGCTGACCCCCATGATGGCAACCATTTTTCCGCGCGGAATCTGCATGCTGATGCCTTGCAGCACCTTGCGGGAAAGGTCATAGCCGAAGTCCAGATTGTCGACTTCAACCAAATTTGCGGAATTTGCGAAAGACACTGGGAATGGGGGCGTTCTGGCAAGTCGTTGGCGGCTGGAGGCGGGATTTTAAACCACATTTTCGCGGCGCACCATACTTGCAATCGGTCATTTAAGGCGACCCAATGCGCTACTGAATCACATCTCTCTTTGCGCTATGATGGCTCGAACCCTCTACGCAGAACAACAACGTATGACAGAACCGGTTATTCGATTTACCAAAGTCGACAAAAGTTTTGGGCAATCCAAGGTTCTGCGGGGCGTCGAATTCGAAATTGCCGAGGGCGCGTTTTTCGGGCTTGCGGGTGTCAACGGCGCGGGGAAGACCACGCTTATCAAGTGTCTGCTGGATTTTTGCGCGCTCGACGGCGGTCAGATCAGCCTGTTTGGGACAAGCCATCGCGATCCGGCATCCCGGGAACGATTGGCCTTCCTTCCAGAACGCTTTACGCCCCCGTATTACCTCACCGGACGCGACTTTCTACGTTACATGCTTTCACTGCACCGGCAACCTTGGAACGAATCGCGGCTTGCGGAGATACTCGATCAACTGGGTCTTGACATGGCGGCACTCGCAAAACCGGTGCGCTCCTACTCCAAGGGCATGACACAAAAACTCGGACTTGCCGTCTGCTTCCTATCCGAGCGCGACCTGTACATACTGGACGAACCGCTTTCAGGATTGGATCCAAGTGCGCGGATTCGCGTAAAAAACCTTCTGGAAGGACTCAAAAAAGCCGGGCGCACGCTATTTTTTACCTCCCATGCCCTTCACGATATCGGGGACATCTGCGACCATATGGTCATACTGCACGAGGGGCAACCGCGGTTTCGCGGCCCGCCCCAGCAACTGCTTGATACTTACGGCGAGATATCTATGGAGCGGGCCTTCCTGCGTTGCTTGGACGCATCACCCCCGGTGAAAGATGATTGATCCCATGTCCGAAAGTCCAAAGCCCTCCCTGCTAATCGTCGATGACGATCCGCTCATTACTGACACGCTTTCGTTCGCACTCGGACGGGATTTCGAGGTGATTACGAGCGACTCACGTGCGCACGCTGTGAGCCTGCTGCGTCAACTCGATGAAGCGCCGCAACTGGCGCTCATCGACCTGGGGCTGCCACCATCGCCGCATCGGCCTGATGAGGGTTTTCAACTGATCGCCGACCTGCTTGCCCAGTCACCGGCGATGAAGATCCTTGTGCTATCGGGGCAGAACGATGCCGCCAATGCGCGTCACGCGCGCACGCTTGGCGCTGCGGAGTTCGTCGCAAAACCGTGCAACCCGGAAAGCCTCAAGAAAATCCTGTTGCACGCCCTGGCTTTCCGCTCAGCCGAAATTCAAAGCACAGCCGCCGATGACCCTGACCTGCTCATCGGGAAAAGTCCCGCGCTGCAAAAGCTCAAAAATCAAATCGGCCAATATGCCGACTCCCCCTTTCCGGCGCTGATTGAGGGCGAATCGGGCAGCGGCAAGGAAGTGGTGGCGACACTTTTACATGGTATTTCCATTCGCAAGTCCAAGCCTTGCCTGGCTTTAAACTGCGCCGCAATCGCGCCCACCCTGGTCGAACCAACCCTGTTTGGTTACGTCAAGGGCGCGTTTACCGGGGCCGCCGCGAACAAATCGGGTTATTTTGAGGATGCGGCAGACGGCACTCTGTTTCTCGATGAAATCGGCGAACTGCCGCTGGAACTCCAGGCGAAGCTGTTGCGCGTGCTGGAAAACGGCGAATACCAGCGCGTCGGAGAAACGCAGCAGCGTTTCAGCCGCGCACGCGTCATAACCGCCACCAACCGCGACCTTCGCCAAGAGGTTAAAAACGGCCGCTTCCGGGCGGATCTGTATCACCGCCTTTCGGTATTCACCATCAGTGTTCCGCCGCTGCGCGAGATGGAGGATGACCGCATATCGCTGCTCAACCATTTCAGTCATTTCTACGCACAACAGGCGCGCCTCGCCCCATTCAGCTGCGACGAGAGCGCGCTTGCGCTTTGGCGCAGCTATCACTTTCCGGGCAATGTCCGCGAACTGAGAAATATCGTCATCCGCCTTACCACCAAATACGCCGGGCAGCGTCTTTCCGCCACTGAACTTGAACCCGAGTTCGACACCCGCGAGATGCTCGATAACGAGGTCAAGCCGACGTCCGCCAATGCGGAAACCATGATCGAACAGGCGCAGCGTCACTTGCAGCGCGAGCGCGGGTTCAACCTTGATCAGATGCTCAAGGAATGGGAGCAGGGTTATATTGAAGCGGCGATGAAGCTCACACGCGGGAACGTCAGCCAGGCTGCAAAGATGCTCGGCGTCAATCGCACCACCTTGTACAGCCGTATGGAAGCGCTACAAAAAGAACCGGCGGACAAGTGAGTCATACACGGCGCACCTTAACACCATGTTTGGCCGGGTACCGGCCGGATGGAGAGTCCATGCAATCGTTTGCCAAAATCACGTGCGCCGCTCTTTTTGCCGGCACGCCACTCCCAACAACAGCCTTACACTCAACGCGGCAACGTCGCCAAGCCGGGCAACCCTGACCATGTATTTAAGTCATTTCGGGCTCAATGAGCCCCCTTTCAGGATCACCCCGCACACCGACTTTTTTTTCGAGGGCGCCAATCGCGGCGCCACGCTAGAGGCCCTGCTGTACGCAATTCTCCACGACGAAGGCATCGTCAAGGTGTCGGGCGAGGTCGGTAGCGGCAAAACCATGCTTTGCCGGATGTTAATGGAACGCCTTCCGGACAAGGTGGAAATGATCTACCTGTCCAACCCGTCCCTCAACCGAGACGAGATTCTCTACGCCATCGCCGAAGAATTGGAAATCGCCCCCGGAGAGGCGCGGCCCACGCTGCTGCTACGCACGCTGCAGGATCATTTGATCAAATTATTCGGCAACGGCCGCCGGGTTGTGGTACTGATCGACGAAGCCCATGCCATGCCGGCGGAAACACTGGAAGAAATCCGCCTGCTTTCAAATCTCGAAACCAACCGGCATAAATTGCTGCAAATCGTCCTTTTTGGACAACCCGAACTGGACGAACAGTTGAACACGCCCGGGATGCGGCAATTAAAAGAACGCATCACCCACAGTTTTCGGCTCGAGCCGTTGGTACGGAACGACATCGAAAGTTACATCGACTTTCGCATGCGCGCCGCAGGATATCGCGGCCCCAACGTGTTCGCGCCGGCCGCCATGCGAATGATCGCCAAGGCATCGGAAGGCCTGTCGCGCCGCATCAATATCCTTTGTGACAAGTCGCTACTCGCCGCGTTCGCAGACAACGTCCATCATATCGCGGCAAAGCAGGCTAAGGCGGCGATCCGCGACTCGGAATTCTACAAACCCGCCAGTCACCTTCATCACCGCTGGTGGATCGCCACCGCGGGCGTGCTCGCGGGACTGGTGCTGGGTTATGGCACGCAATTCATCTTTCTGAACGAGCGTGCTCAGATCCCTGCACAGGTGAAGGCGCCTGTGCCCTTGGCGGCCAGCACAGCCCAGACCAGCCCCCCCCCAGCGACCACCAACACGAAGCCGCAACCCATCACTCAAACTACACCGCTTGCGCCGCTGCCGAAGAACAACGCGGGCCCTGGGCCTGGCGAACTTCCGTCAGCAGTCACTCCGCCGACCGCATCGACCACAAAGCCTGCCGACAGCGCGCTTGCAGCCGGCGCAGCAGCCGCACAAACACCAGCCCCGCCAGCCTCAGGACAACTCACCCAAGCCCGCTTCGCGGCGACGCAACAATGGCTGCCCTCGACGTCAGGGGAGCAGTATGCGATTCAGTTGCTTACCGTGACGTACAAGGATGTGCATCGTATCGAAGACATGCTGGTGC